>JAJZJY010000789.1 GCA_021809885.1 Actinomycetes bacterium | reverse complement strand
GGGTTCGGGTAGTTCGGCCTCGGCTAGCCGGGCTTTCAGCACATGCGGGAGCGATGTCTGCTCCCGCTCGAACTTCCGGCTCGTCAGCGAGGTGCTCGAGGGTCGACGTCGAGGAGCTCGAGGAGCCGGGCTTGTAGGGGTGGGGGTCTTGGGATGTGGGCTGGAGTGTTGGGCGTGGCGGGCACGAGGCGTAGGTGGGATAGGGCGGTGAAGATCAGCCGTCCGGTGGGCTTGGCGGGCCGGCCTGCCCATAGTCCGGCGAGCTTGACGGCGGGGCTGAGGGCGAGGCGGACGGCCCGCTCGACCAGGCAGAAGATCAGTAGGGCGAGGCAGATGATGCTGATGAGCGCCTCGATACGCCGGTTGTTCTTCAAGAACATGGGGGCGACGGCGAGGGGGCCTTTGAAGTTGTGGTAGCGCCGCTCGGGTGCCTCTTGGCCTTTGTAGTGGCGGAAGACTCCGGCGGTGCCGATATCGGGCCCGAGGTTGGTGAGCAGCGCGTACCAGCCGTCGGTGGCCGCCTCGGCGTCGATGGCGGCCTGGTCGAACTGCCAGGACAGGGTCGGTTTGGAACCGGTGGGGTCGCTGCCGACGGTGCTGCGCAGATAGGCGGTCACCCGGCGCTTGCTGGCGATCACCGCGATGCGGTCGGTCACCTGGGCTTCGTTGCGGTAGTAGCGGCCCCCGAGCCCGCGCCCGAGGCGCTCGAGGTCGTCTCGGGCCCGTTCGAGCTTCTTGGCCCGGGCGTTTCGGGCGGCAGCGGCGCGGGCGGAGGACCACACGAAGACCCGACGCAGGCACAGAGCCTGGTCGGTCTTGTTCTTGCCGTGAAGGACCATGGTGTCCTCGGACACCCGGTAGGTCCCCCGGTCCTCGGCCGCCTTGTCGGCGTCGCGCTCGGCGATGTAGTCGACGGGCTCGGCGGCGTCGAGGTCGCAGGCGGCGAGCACGTCGGCGCCGACATAGGACTTCGAGGCGGGGGCGATGAAACCGACCCCGGCTTTGACCATGGCGGCCAGGTTCGGGTACGACACCAGCTTGGAGTCGCCGACCAGCAAGAAGCTGCGCTCGCCGGCGAGCTTGGACAACGCCTCCATCGCCGGGACCACCTGGGCGACCTCGCCGGCCCCTCCGTCATAACCGTGGTGCCAGACCGGGATGCCACCATCCGCGCTGACCGCTAGGCCGGCCTGGACCTGCAACAGGTCGGGACGGCGGTCCTTGGGGTGCCCGAAGCGCGGTTCGATGTGATCGGGGTCGGGTGAGGGGTAGGCGCCGTACAGGCTGATCGAGGTCATGTCCCAATGCATCCGGGCGACGTCGACGCCGAAGGTGGCGATCGCTTGTGCCCCGACCGAGCCGACGATCCGGTCCAGTTGCGGCGCCACGGCGTCAAGGGCCCGGCCGATGCGGTCGTCGTTCAGCACCTCGGCCCTGAGACCGAAGATCTCCTCGACCGCCCAGTCGGCGGCCCAGTCCTCCACGTGCACCAGCGGGGTCGGCGAAGTCAAACGGTTGGCGATCAACGCCTCGATCACCTGACCGTGGGTGGCGTGGGCGATGTCGCGCACCGGGGCCGCACGGTCGACGATCCCGGCGATGTCGAGGCGCCGGGCGAAGTCAGCGACGACAGGTAGAGCCCCGAGCATCTTCTCAACGCTCGCCGGCCCGTAGTCCACCTGACGTCTCGCCACTTCGACCTCCCCGGTCAAGGTTCATCGGTGATGCCACCACCACCAACCTTGACGTTATACACTTCAAGGTGCCGACACGCGGATACCCGAAGGGAGGAGTGTCATGGCGAGCCCGAACCCACGACAACGACGAGCCCAAGCGGCCATCGCCGCATCACTCGGCCAGATCGGCTTCGCCCTACCAGGCAGCCTGGTGTCGCGCAGCACCGCTTGCGGCAAGACCGGCTGCCGCTGCCAGGCCGACCCACCCGTGCTCCACGGCCCCTACCTGACCTGGACCCGCACCGTGGACGGCAGGACCGTCACCCGCAAGATCACCCCAGCCCAACAGGCCCACTACCAGACCTGGTTCGACAACGCCCGCAGACTCCGCCAACTCGTCGCTGACCTCGAAGCCCTCTCCCTCGAAGTCTTCGACGCCGACAACCCACCCCACCAGCGCTGATCACTTATCCCGAAACGCCTCGCTACCCATCACCTCTGCACGTGCGGAACGCCCGGCTAGCACCGTCGGTATCCATCGCGGCGGTGCTGGAGCCGGTATCTGGGGCGAGGTTGCCCACCGGGTCAGGGCGTTCTTGCCTGGGCGGCTCAGCCTGGCAGCAGAGCCATGGCGACGGCCTCTAGCGCCTCGCTTCGTTGGTGAGGAGCGAAAGCCCTTTCGGCGACGACATTGCCGCCCCGGTGCTCGAGGGACTCGCGCATCGAGCGGAGCGTGCGCGCAGGTGAGATGGCGTAACTGCAAAGCAGTGCCACGGGCATTCCCCCGAGCGGGGGGAGTGATTCGAGCCAGGCACGGGTGGCCCGGTCGGGGCCAACCCGGGCGACGACGAAGCCCTCGACCCAGGTGCATACCACCAATGCGCTAGCCCAGGACAGCTCCGCTTTGCCGATTCGGGAAAGGGGCAACACCTTGACCTCGGCGCCTCTGGCACCCAGGCGGGCTCCGAGAGAGTCCGCCAGTGAAGCGCTGTGGTCTCCCCGGTCCTCGGTCGCCACCAAGGTCTTTTGCGCCGGAGCGGGTCCGGATGACGCCGGACCGTCCTGGTGGGGGCCGGGGGCCGCCTCGGGGTGGCTCCGGCCGTGCTCGCCTGGGGCGTTGTCGTTTCCCCCAGCGCAGTACTCGATGATGGATAGGGCGGCCTGCTTGCCCTGCGCCATGGCTTCGACCACGGTGGAGGGCCCGAC
>JAJZJY010000788.1 GCA_021809885.1 Actinomycetes bacterium | reverse complement strand
GCCGCCCGGCCGGCATCCCCGCCGGCGGCCAGTACGCCAGCCAGCCGCATCCCAAGCCGGGCTACCACCTCGACGCCGAGGTTGGCACGGACTCCAAGGGCGACCTCCGGTTCCCGGGGCGCTTCGACGACGCCGAAGCGGTCGCGTGGCGCTCCGCAGGCATCTCCCGCCACGAGGCGACCACCTGGCGGCTGGTCACCGCCTACCAGGAGCCGCCGGTCACCCCCGAGGAGGCGGCCGAGTGGGGTCGGGAGATGCGGGTGATCCAGGCCGGCTCGTGGCGGGGAGCCGGCTTCACCGCCGCGAGCGCTGCCCGCTGGTCGAAGGCCGGTCTCACCGAGCCGCTCGACGCTTCACGATGGATCAAGGAGGGCTTCGACGACCCGACGGTGGCGAGGACGTGGAAGGCCGAAGGCTTCGACGCCCCCGAGGCGCGCAGCTGGGTCGACGCCGGTTTCGGGACGGCCACCGCCCTGCGCTGGGGCAACGCCGGCTTCGCCCCCTCCGAGGCTTCCCGGGTACGCCGTGGCGGGCGGCTCGACCCGACCGAGGTGGACGCCGGGGGGTGGTGAGCGGGGCCGGCGGCTAGCGGCCTCGGACGGCGCTCAACGGTTCCCAGTCGAGTCGGCCGATGCGGGCGGGGCCGGCCGAGATCATCGCGGCCAGAGCGTCGTCGCTCACAGGACGCCCATTCCAGGCGTCGACGCCGACGTTGATCTGACGGCCGTCTTGCCGCCACCGGTCGTGGACGTGGCCGTGCAGCAGCCAGGCGCCGGAGTCGACCGGGCGAGCCTCGGCGTAGCGGTCGTCGTCTCGCGAGTCGCCTCGATAGGGGAAGTGGTGGACGACGACACGATGCCCGCCGACGGTGGCGCGGATCGGAGCGTCGGCGATCTCGGCGAAGCCGGCCTCGTAGTAGCGGCGGCGTTCGGCCGACGCAGGCGTCTTCTTGCGGTGGCCTGTCCAGCAGCGGTCATGGTTACCTGGCAGCAGGATCTTGCGCCCAGCGAGCGCCTTCACGAGGGCGAGGGTGTCGTCGATGCGCCCGAGGGCGACGTCGCCGAGAACCCAAACCTCGTCGTCGGGGGCGACCGTCGCGTTCCAGGCGTCCACCAGGCCGGCGTTCATCGCCTCGACGTCGGCGAACGGGCGACCGCAGTAGCCGATGATGTTGGTGTGGCCGAGATGCAGGTCGGAGGTCCACCAGCGCATGGGGCCCATGGTGGCGGCGTGCCGGCCAGGAGAGGTACTCGGTCGGGGCAACGGTGACCGCCCAGTCGGATCAGCCGACCTTGGCGGCACGCTGCGCTTCGCGGCGGCGGACGTCTTCGGGGTTGGTCGACGCGGCGAGGAACAGCCTCGGGGGGATGACGACCTCAACGGGCACGGCCCGGCCGAACAGGTCGACGTAGATGCCGATCGCTCCGCGCAGCACCTTGCCGGTCTGCCAGTCGCGCAGCGCCTTGTACGACTCCCAGTTGGGGGCGACCTGGCCGTCGGTGCTGCCAACGGTGTCCCGGGCGGTGATCCGGGCCAGGCGGGCCGGGGTCGCCTCCAGCTTGAACAGCTCGAGCGCGGCACGAGCCTCGGTCTCGTCGTTGAGCGACATGACCATCCCCCGGCTTATCGCCCCGGCAAGGCCGGCGTCGAGGGCGTCGGTCACCCGCTGCGTGAACAGCATCGGGAGCACCTGCTGGGAGCGGGCCAGGCGCCCGAGGCGCTCTACCTCGGAGCGCCCCGCCCCGAGGAACACCCACGCCTCGTCGAGCATGATGACCCCCTGGCGGCCGGAGAGGGCCATCGCCGAGCCGAACACCATCATCCGCACCAAGGCGGCGGAGATCCGCTGCGGCTGGGTGGTCGAGGCCGCCCCCGGGGCAGGCAGGTCCAGGTAGGTGCCCCCGACGCGGATGTAGGTGATCCCCTCGGCCAGCCGCAGCCCGGCCCCGCCCGGCTCGAAGCCGACGCAGGCCCTGAACAGCGGCGACGATGACAGGGCGAAGACCCGCTCGACCATCTCCTTTGGGGGCGGTGCCCGCCCGGGCGGCCAGTTCGAGCGCCTCGCCGATGCAGGTGGCCCCCTTCTCGACCCCGAAGGCGATCGACTTCGACAGCGGGGTCTCCCAGTCGGCCGCCGCCCGGCCCCACGGGTTGATCTGGAGCAGCAGGCTGGTGGCCAGGTCGATCGCCGCTTCGGGGCTGGTCGAGAAACGCAACGGGTCGTAAATGCCGTCCCCGGTGGTGATGTCGTCGAGCGACGCGGTCCTTCCTCCAGCCATTTCGATTGCTGGAGACAAATCGCTCTCGTTCTTTGGGTCTAGGATCACTACGGGGGTCCGTTCGCCTTTCGCGGTGGGTAGGGAAGCGAACTGGGTGGCGATCAACTGCATCAGCAAAGTGTTGTGCGTAGGGACAAAGTCCTCGACCAGGTAAGTTCCGTCAGGGGAGTCCACCTGGATACAGCGGACAGGCTCTGGCTCGGCTGGGCGAATATCCACGACGTACAGCCAACCCTGCGTCTCCCGGACGTCGCTCGGCAGGCAGCGCGCCTTACGGGGAAGCCGGTAGACCTTCTCCGTAGTCGTGAAATGCGTGCGCCAACGTGTCCCGGTCCGCCTACGGCGCGTTCTGCCCGTATTGACATCCCTCTCGGTGATGGTCGCTGGACCCGCTGTCATGGAAGCCTTGATGCCCAGTGAGCGAACCAACTCCAACGTCGCTCGGGCAAGCACCTCGTCGGTGAGGTCTATGGAGCAGCACCCGTCCGCATTGACGCTGCCATCCATGTCCATCAAACCTTGGAGCAGTGCGAGGCGTTGTGAGCGTGACGCTCGCAGGTACTCCATTGGTATGTGCTTGTCTCCGAGCACGCCAACTTCTCGCA
>JAJZJY010000787.1 GCA_021809885.1 Actinomycetes bacterium | reverse complement strand
GAGAACGTTCGTAGCACGAGGACGTTCTCGTGCGCCCTGAGCAGCTCCAGCGCGGAGCCGAACTCCGGGGCGTCAGCGAACTCCGCATACGCCTCGTCGACCACGACGAGGCACCACGACGGAATGGCGTCGAGCAGGTAGGCCAGCTCGGCCCCGGTGAGAGCGGTGCCCGTTGGGTTGTTCGGATTGCAGACGAAGACGACTCGGGTCTCCTCCGTCACCGCCTTCGCCATGGCGACCACGTCATGACGCGCCCCGGCCAGGGGGACCCGACGCGCCCGAGCGCCGGCCAGTGCCGTGATGGCGGTGTACTCGGGGAACGTGGGCCAGGCGTAGACCACCTCGGTCCCCGGCCCAGCGGAAATGGTCACAGCCTGGTGGCACACCTCGATGGAGCCGCAGCCGAGGACGATCTGGTCCTCCTCGACACCGTGTGCGTCGGCGAGACGGGCACGCAGCACCATTCCGTCGATGTCCGGGTAGCGGTTCACTCCTGCCGCGGCACGGGCGATGGCGTCACTGACCGATGGCAGCGGCGGAAACGGGGACTCATTGGAGGCAAGCTGCGCGAAACCCTGGTTGACAGGGTCGTCGACCGACCCTCGGCGACCGGCGCCGTAGACGGGGACCCCGTCGATTCCTGCCCGGACACGGATCATCGCCCGCCTCCTCCTCGTGACCCGTGATCGCTGATCATGGTCGTTCCCTCCAGGACTCGAGCTGGTCGATGACCGCCTGGAGAAAGGCTGCCGCGACCATGCCGTCGAGGTAGCGGTGGTCGAAGGTGATCGACAGGTTGCCCATCGGTCGGATGACCACCACGCCGTCACGTGCCACCGGGCGATCCGCGATGCGGTAGAGCCCGAGGATCGCGACTTCTGGCAGGTTGAGCAGGGGCGTCGACCATTGGCCAGCCATCCGGCCGGCACTGGTGATGGTGAAGGTCGAGCCGCTCAGCTCGTCAGGCCGCAGGTGACCGGCGCGGGCGCGACTGCTCACGTCTTTGATCGCTGCGTCCAGCTCCGCCACGCTGAGAGTCTCGGCGTGGCGGACCACTGGCACCAGCAGACCGGTCTCGGCCTGGGTGGCGATCCCGAGATGCACCGAATCCTGGGGAACCGGGTTCCCGTCCGGGGCAAGCATATTGCACCTAGCATGCTCTAAGAGCGTCCGGCTCGCCACGAAAGCCAGCGCGGTCAACGGCGAGACACCCGAGGACTGCACTGCGCCGAAGTCTGCCTCATCGACGTTGGTCACGGTCGGCACCGCCGCCGCCCTGGTCAGACGGGAAGCGATCACGGAGCGATCCGGGAAGGCGTCGCTCCCTGCTCCCTCCGGCGGTTCCTTTCGGCGGGGCACCTCCCCGGACCCGCTCATGTAGCCCTGAGCGTGCGCGTAGGTGCGCACGTCGTCCTCGCGGATCACTTCGCTGCTCGCAGCAATTCCCGCGGCAGCCAGGTCGATACCGAGACGACCTGCCAGTCGGCGGGCCCCGGGGGTCGCTGCGATCTCGACGGCGGCGGGCTCGGACGAAGTCGACGCCGGAGCTGATTGCCTGTCCACGCCGGATGAGTCCACTTCCAGCACGGCCAGGACGGATCCCACGGGTACCACCGACCCGGAGACGGCGATCGCCTCTGCCAGACGGCCGGTCACCGGTGAAGGGATCTCCACACTGGCCTTGTCGGTGACCACTTCGACCAGCGGCTGATCCTCGGTCACGGCATCACCCGGACGAGCCAACCACTCTCCGATCGCGCCTTCCGCTATGCCTTCGCCAAGGTCGGGGAGGAGCAGCTCGAAACGCACGGTCACCTCAGTGCCTCCTCCACGGCAGCCACGATTCGTTCCGGATCAGGCAGGTAGAGGTCCTCGAGCATGAACATCGGGAAGGGGGTGTCGAGGCCGGCCACGCGAACGACCGGGCCGTCGAGCGAGAACATCGCGTGCTCGGCGATCACCGCGGCCACCTCGGCCCCGACCCCGCACGAGCGCGGCGCCTCGTGCACCACGACGCACCGCCGGGTGCGCCGCACAGAAGCCAGGACGGCCTCCTCGTCGAGCGGCCACAACACGCGCAGATCGAGGATCTCGGCGGACGTTCCCCGGTCGGCTAACGCCTCGGCGGCCTCCAGGCACGTCGGCACCGAGGGTCCATAGCTGACGATGGTGACGTCGGTCCCCGGGTGGACCACGCGTGCCCGGGGAAGACCCTCGGGATCAGGGTCGGCAGAAAGGGCGCCGCGGGTCGAGCGGTACAGGCGCTTGGGCTCCATGAAGATCACCGGGTCCGGGTGCCTGATGGCCCAACGGAGCATCGAGTAGGCGTCGGCGGGGCTCGACGGCGTGACCACCACGAGGCCGGGGACGTGGCAGAACAGCGCTTCGGGAGAGTCGCTGTGGAGCTCGGGTGCGTGGGTGCCGCCGCCATAGGGAATCCGCAGCACGGCCGGCATCTTCGTCGCACCCGCCGTGCGCCACCTGTAGCGGGCCAAGTGGCAGACGATCTGTTCGAAGGCCGGGTACGAGAACGAATCGAACTGGAGCTCGACCACCGGGCGGAGGCCCGCCAGGCACATTCCCACCGCCGCTCCGACGAAGCCGGCTTCGCAAGCCGGCATATCGACGACCCGGTTCTCGCCGAACCGGGCCTGGAGCCCGGCAGTAGCCCGGAACACACCACCCATCCGCCCGATGTCCTCTCCGAGCAGCACCACCCGAGGATCCGCCGCCAGTTCGGCTTCCAATGCCGCGTCGACGGCTTGGACGAGGGTGACGGGCTCGGGGGCGCCGGGTCCGGCGGGGGATGTCGTCATTGCTCGGCAGTCACGAATCTCGGTGCAGACGATCCCGGCCACGAGGGCGGCGGCACAGCGAGCACATG
>JAJZJY010000786.1 GCA_021809885.1 Actinomycetes bacterium | reverse complement strand
TTTCGATGGTGGCGGGGGTCATCGACCAACGCGCGACCGTCGGGTTCACGACCGGGCGAAGAGGCTGGCAGGGGCGTCGTGCCTATGCAGCTGCATACGCACACGCCTGCTCAACTTCGGCCGGCTCGGTAATCAGTCCCGAGAAACTCGACGCTGCCCAGCAGGCCGGTCCGCCGGGGTGGCGCAGCTCGTCAATCTGGCGCAGGTGGCTCCTCTGGCGCAGAGCTGGGGTCTTCGTCGGCATCACCGGTGGTGCATGCCAGCGTCCTCTGCGCGGATGTCATCGAGAAGGAGATCGGGTAGTGCTTCCTCATACACAGCAACGCCATTCGCCTCCATCGTCGACTTGAGCTCGGAGTCCCAAGCGGTAGGGCTGAGACGATCGACACGCAGCGGAGCGACTGACTCGCCGATATCGAGCCCGTACAGGTAGTCGCCGGCGGTCATGCGCCACGGCCGGGCCGACGGTGCGGCAGCGAGGATGGCGATCATGTGGTTGATGCCGGCGTCGTCGAAATCGGCTCGGACGTGAAGCTGCCAACCGGCGACTTCGAGACGAGCGATGGCGGCTACTTCGTTCCGAGATGGGGTGCCGGAGGTGCAGACGACCCGGGCCTCGGCGATGTCGACCGCGGCGCTGAGCACCGAGGGGTTCTCGGTGACGTACACGGGCTGGCCGTCGCCGGCCGGCCAGATGCAGCCGGACAGGACCCGCGGGGGCACCGTAACCGGGTTGCCCGAAGGTACGAACCAGTCCGCGGGTGCAATGCCGAGGGTGGTGAGTCCGCCGGTGATGTCGTCGTAAGCAACGCCGACCGACTCCCACGCCTCCCGAGGTTTCGTGCCGGTTGCCACCCGGCCGGTTGCCACGAGCAACGCGAGGGCGAGGCCACCGACCGGCCGGTTCCGGTCCAGATCATGCGGGTCGCCGGTCGCGTCGTGAGCGAGACGGCGCCGATCGACAGATGGGTCGCCAGGCGCGGGTAGCAGTCCGATGACGGTGGTTGCCTTGTCGACGAGGGCACGGTCGTCGGCTCCGAGGATGCGAGTCACCCACCCGGCGCGGCGCAGGGCCGCCCATGCGGGCTCCCTGGCGGCGTCGGGCAGGAGCGTCGCTAGCCGGTCCCGAAACTCGGCTTCGTTGGCGGTCCGGGCGGTCCTCCGCTCCGCGCGTACGGCTAGGCGCCGACCGGTGGCATGGGCGGCCACGACGCCGGGGGCGAGGGGCGCGATGCGTGCCGCCAGATCAGCCAGGTCGACTCGGGTGCCTTTACCGGCGGCGAGGTGGCGGCGGCCCAGCAGGCCCGCGGCGCCAGCACGTGCGGCCACGTCGGCAGGGGCTCGAACGGTGGTGGCGCCGTCGGCAAGGGTGGGGTCGCCACGTCGGTCGGCGACCTCGGCGAGCTGGGCCCAGAGCCAGGCCAAGTCGGCGGTGACGAGCCCGTCGAGCGGCGCTGTCGCGCAGGTACCGTCACACAGGTGGCAGGGCATTGCCGTCCATGGTGTCTCCGGGGAGCGGCTCGAGACCGCGGATGAGCATGGGAAACGCGACGACGGTCCCGTCAGGCGCGGCTTCGAGGTCGTGGGCGTCGATGCCGTCCCACGCCCCGGGGGCGCCGTCCCAGTGGTGCGAGGTCGCGATGAGGTCCAAGTCGAGCTCGGCGATGTAGCGGGCCAGGCCTTCCCGGCCTTCTTCGTCGACCTCGGAGGGAACCTCGTCGAGGGCGGCGAGTCGGCAAGCGCTGGCAGGGAACGTGTCGTAGGCGGCCGCGACAGCGGCAAGCATTGGGGCCAGCACGACGAGGCGTCGCTCACCGCCGGACAGGCCAGTGCGCGAGCCCCAGTTGCGCGGTGCCTCGCCGGGACGGGTCACCTGGTAGACGACGTCGACCCAGTCGCGGACGTCGACCGCCGCCCGCACTCGTGCGGCCATGTCGTCACCGTCGGCAGCGTTGATGAGCTGCTGGATGGCGTGGCCCGCCTGGGCTCGGGCGTCAGGATTGCGGAGCGCGTCGCCGGTCTTGCAGGCGAGCTCATAGACGGTGCGGACGGCGGGTGGGAGGTCGTCGCGGACTGACACGCGCACCGCGACGCCGACGCCGGACGATGCCGACGCGGAGCGCATCTTGGTGTTCACCTCACCCAGCCAATCGAACAGGCGCGTCCAAGCCTGAGCGACGGCGGCGGGCAGGCGGCCGATGACGAAGTCCCGGAGAGCGGCCTCGTCCGCCGCCCTGAGGGACTCCCCGGCGCGAGCACGCCGGCGTGGGCGGCCGCGGCGACCGGCGTGAGCGACGCAGTTCCGTGGGTGAGCAGGTAGGTGTCGAGCTCAGGATGATCGACGCCAGGGTCGAGTGCCCATACACCGGCCAGCTGCGCGCGGGTGGCATCCGCCCGCTCCCGCACGGTGCGCTTCGCCGACGTAGGTTTGGAAGCCACGGCGGTGCCGACCTGGACAAGGAGCTCGTCGTCGGTGGCGGCTTCTTCGCCGAGCACGGCCTCGACAACGCCAGGGACGGCGAGCAGCATTCGCAGCTCGGCGAGCCGTTGCGCGGCGACCGGACGGGACTCCTCGACGCGGCGGTTCGCCCCGTCGAGATGCGCGTTCATGCTGGCCACCTCGTTGTCTGCGGCCCGGGAGGCTTCATCGGCGGCGACAACTTGCGGACCGAGCTCATCGAGCCGCGCGGATACCTCCTGGTGCCGGCGGGTGGCCTCTGCGGCGGTACGTCCGACCTGAGTTTGCAGCTCGTCGAGCGTAAACATTCAGATCCCGATCGCTCCTTGACTGAGCGAAGGAGACCCTGATGCGACCACGTCGTGGTGGGGCGTCGAAGAAATCTTCTGGAACAACGCCACTACCAGCGCGTTTGCCCTGGTCAAAGAC
>JAJZJY010000785.1 GCA_021809885.1 Actinomycetes bacterium | reverse complement strand
CCTGTTCGGCATCGGTTCTGGAGCTGCACCGAGCGTTGCAGGCGTCGGCGGCGTCGGATCGCTCCGTGCCCTGAGCGGACCTCTGGCTCGTGGTGCCGGCGGGCTGAAGGTCCGCCGTGCTCGGCCAGGCGCTGGTGCTGACCCTGGCGCTCGTTTTCTTGTCGCGGGCAGGGAGCTTTACCACCTCCTGGCTGGGGGTCCTGGGCTGTGTGGTGGAGTCGATCTCTTGTCGTTGTCCGTCGCCGAACACGCCGGGCAGGCCGCCTTCGCAACCTCGGCGTCCCGGCGGGCCGCCGCCTAGGCATCGACGGTCGTCGAGCAGGGCAATACCATGGCCATCGGTGACGACACCGCCTTGGACCCCTCTTGCAAGCCAGCTATCAACTGCAGCGGGAGGGGTCCGTCGGGTACACGAACCGCTCATCCTCGCCGTTCGCCGGCCGACCAGGCCAGCCCCGCAGATGTCGTTCGCAACGAGCACCGCTGCAAGCCGAGCCCGCGTGGTCACATCGTCACGCCGCCAACACGGCCCACGGCCCACGGCCCACGGCCCACGGGATGCGGAACTTCGAGACCTACCGGCTCCGGTTGTTGCTCCACTCATGCGTTCACGAGGACACTCACCCAGCTGCACGAATCAGAAGACGCTCCCCGCGACTGGCCGCGTAGAGCCCGTGTCTCGCTGGCGTCAGTCGCAGCCGACCATATGACGAACCGAGTGGCGACGACGACACGCACCACGACCTCCACGCCCACCGACCACCAGCGCGCCGGGTCGCCATCGCCGGGAGCACGCGTCAGTGCGAGCAGCTCACCTTCCGGCACACACTGGAGACGGCGTCGCCGGCGATCGCCAACACCGCGGGGCTGTCATCCGCGGCCGAGACCGTGCTGAGCGCTGCGATCGTCATCGTCACCGGCCCGACGTCCACCAACACCTCGGGCTGCGGCGAGCCGAACCCATGCACCGCTGGTATGCCGTCGATCGTGACCGGTGCGAACTTCAGCCCCGGCTCGTTCTCGAGCATCCGGTAGAAGGCGGCCCTGGTCAATCCGGCGGTGCTCCGCTTCACGTTCAGCGTCGCATTGGTCCCGAGCCCTTTGACCAGGCTCGTTGCCGTGAACGACCACGAGCATGACGTCCCGCTCCCGTCAGGCTCTTCTGTCGTCCGGTTGATGGAGACGTCGAGGGCGGCACTGACCTGCGCCGCCGAGACGAGCGTGCACGCCCTCGGTGCCCCTGACGCCGATCCGCCCGAACCCGACCCACCTTTACCAACCGCCCGCCCCACCGTCGTTGTACTCCCGCGCTTACCGCTCACACCACCCGGCCTCCGCGAGCTCGACGCCCCAGAGGCACTGCCACATGCGGCGAGCAGACATGCCGCCGCCACGAGCCCGACAGCCAGCACCGGGACACGCGCCCGCTGACGCCCTCGGCCCCCCGCCCCTGCCCCCGCCCCTGCCCCCGTTCCGCCTGCTGCCGCCACGACACCCTCCTCGTCCCGATCGACCAACCCATCGCCACGAGCAAGCCCCGCAACAGCCGGCCGCCCACGAGCGTCGACACGCTACCCGCTCCCCCTGGAAGCCGGGGTTCCGGAGCTCGCGGGCTCGTGGGGTCTTCGCGTTGAGGCGTGGGGCGGTTCCACACCGGTGACCCGCCCATAGGCATCCACCACCAGGGCCCCGAGTCCCCCCGGTCCTTGCGGTTGGAAGACCAGCGAGAACGGAGGGCACAGGGCATGGGCGACCGTACTCGTGATGCCAGCGCGCTGCTGGAGATGCAGGACGTCGCCGTGCTTTCCCGGAGTGAGGAGGACGGCGAGGTGTGGGTCCTCGTCGAGCCGACGGCCACCATGGCCGGCTGTCCGACCTGCGGCGTGATGGCGACCGGGCGCGGGCGTAGCGTCGTCCAGGTCCGGGACCTGCCAGCCGGCGGACGACCGGTGCGCCTGATGTGGCGCAAGCGCTGGTGGACCTGCACCGATCCCGACTGTGACGCCAGGAGCTTCACGGAGCAGACGCTCGAGGTCGAAGGGTCCCTCACGCGCCAAGCGGCGAGAGAGATCTGCCGCAGAGTCGGCGAAAACAACCACGCAGTCGCCCAGGTGGCACGAGATTTCGGGAGGGGTGGGCGTGTGTGCCATGGCCTGCGTCCGGCGCCACGGGGAGCTTCTCGTGGACGACCCTGGCCGCATCAAGGTGACCGGGGCGCTCGGGATCGACGAGCACAAGGTGCTCTCTGCTGGAACGGACCACCACACCGTCGACGCCGCGAGCTTCGGCGATGTCGTGACCGGCCATCTCCTCGACGTGGTGCGGGGAAGGAGTGCCGATGACGTGGCCTCCTGGCTCTCCCAGGGCGCCTCGACCTGGCGCCAGAGGATCGAGGCCGTCGCCATCGATCCCCACGCCGGGCACCTGAAAGGCGTCCTCTCGGTCCTCCCCGACGTCTCGGTCCTCCCCGACGTCACCGTCACCGTGGACGACGTTCACGCGATCAGGCTCGCCAATGCCGCGCTCGACGACGTGTGCCCGTTTGGGTGCTGCTACCAAGGCTGGCTCCGGCACCGGCTCCGGTGGCAACGCCCGCGGGCTGGTGCCGGTGCTGGTCTTTGGCGTCGGCCGCCCTCAGCGCTTGGGGTGGCAGCGCCTGCCAGGCGGAGGGCGAGGCCCCGCTCCGCTGACCGGCACGTGGTCGGTGCCCGAGCCGGCTCCCCATGGACCGCGCAGGGCGCGGCGGTCGAGGTGGGGCGATTGGTACGCGGCTGGTACTGCCACAGCCCATAGTGGCCGGGTGTCCCCCGGCTGTGGCCGCCCACCTTGGTGTGGGGGCCCGTTCCAGGAGGTTCGTTGCCGGCGGCCACCGGAGCCGCCGGACGGATCGCG
>JAJZJY010000784.1 GCA_021809885.1 Actinomycetes bacterium | reverse complement strand
GCGGAGGGCGCTCACCCAGTGGCTTCTCGGCGTCGTCCCAGTCCGCCAGCGGACGCACGATAAGTGCATCGGACGTCCACGCCGATTCGCAGTTCCAGAGCCGATACGTCTTCTTGGGACAACTCATCGGATGCCAACTCCGAAGAGCGCAGACGATCAGCTCCTGATCACTGAGCATCTCGGGCCACCAGTCCGGAACGTCATCACGCCGACGAGAATCGGGGTAGGGATTCTTCGCGACGACGCCAGTCGCCCACTCGCCCTCACCGTCCCTCGCCCACCGAGTGTCCTCGGTCACGAACCCGACGACGTCCAGCTCGACCAGGTCGTGGGCGAACCCACGCGTCACCGAGTCCGTCGTCCGCGGCCGATAGAAGATCGGATCCTCCGCCTCGAGCGCATCGCACAGGTGACGGATCGACTCCTGCCGCACCGGGGTGCCGATGAGCTGCATCGACATCGAGATGTGACGCTCAATGCGCCGCGAGTCCGCGCTGGCCTCACCACTCAACGAATAGAAGCCCTCATCGCACGCATCGAAATACGTGAACTCCTCCGTGTGATGAATGGTCTCGACACCATTGTATCGCGCCTTCCACCCACGGAGCGCCTCGACGAGCGACGTCGCTCCCGAGCCGTGCCAGGTCCGTGTCGCCTGTTGGATCGACCACCGCGCCTGCGGTGAGGTCCAACCGAGGTCTGTCAACTCGGCGAGCAACTCGGCGAATGTGTGGTCGCTCAGCGGGAGAGACAGATCGAGGGTCATACCGGCGCCGGAGGCGACGACCCAGTCAATGTCGGGAAGCTCCGCCGCGAAGACCACGCGGCCGTAGTCACCACCCGAGATGACCCACGGCTGGACCGCTCCATCCCGATCGACGAAGTGATCCTGGACGCTGGGAAGCGCATTTCCCTTCTTGCGCTTCGCCCGCGTGGGCGGCTTCGCATTCCCACCGACGGCTACCGTCCCGTCCACGACGATGAGGTCGTGCTTGATCCGGAGAAGTCGACCGAGGGTGTCCGGCTGCTCCAGCTCGTTGCCTTGCACCAGCAGCACCGGTCGCGCACGCTTTCGGTGGACGTGCTCGACGGCGCTCTTCGTGAACCCGTTCCAGCTCACGAGCACACCGATGACGGCCGTGTCGACCTCGTCCAGACGGGTGAGGACTTCATCCACGGCATCGACACCCGCCTTGGCCTTCTCCCATTTGGCCTCGACCAGATAGGTCACGTCGTGGCGACTGGCCATGAGGTCGACCTGCCGGGGGTGGGCACCCTTCGGATTCATCTTCACCTTGAAGTGCTCCCGGCTGAAGCGGTGGCGGAGGTACTCCTCGAACGCCCGACCTCGCCGATCGGTGTCCTTCATCGCCTTCAGGCGCTCCAACGTCTCCTGATCATCGCGATCCCTCCACACCCCACCATCGTCGCAGTCCCGTGTGACAGGTACATGTCCAGCCCTCGCTGCACGCGAAGGAGACCCACGGCTCCCTCAAGACCTCCTGGCGGATGTCGTCATCAGGGTGCGCTGATCCCCGGCCGTCAAGGGTGCACCCCGTCGGCTCCGCCGCCCTGCGAAAGCGGGGTCGCAGGCGGTCTATCGGCCCACTTGACTTACCTCAAGCAAGGGGGGAAGGTTCTCAACCCCATCCTGGGGTTACTGGACAGTGCCGGAATGGCCGCTCGCATGCAGAAGAGACGCTCCATGATCCGAGTCCACGGCAGTCAGACCGAGCGCAGGGCGGCACGTAAGGGCGCTCTGACCGTCGGACAGAGCGCACAGGGTTGCGTCCGAAGCAGGATGGCCGGAGCTGCGCCAGGCGGGGCCGGGCTCAGGTCGTCAGGTACCGCACGGGTCGACCTGGCGGAGCATTCGCGCGTCGGTGTCGAAGACGTTCAGCTCGCTGGAGGTGCAGAGGTGGCGGACTACGAAGGCGCGCTCGTTGACCCGCCAGAGTCCTTCGCCTTTGGCGAGTTCGGGGAGCTGGGCTACTTCGACGGTGGTGAGTCCGAGGAGCTTTCCGGCGGCTTGGGCTTCGTCGAAGGGTTCGTTGTAGAGGATGCGGGTGGCGGTATCTCCGAGGAGTCCTTGGGCGAGTCCCCGGGACTGGGAGCCGGTGTCGCCGACGGCGTCGAGGTCGGAGAGGCGGTGCACGATCATGAGGTTGGCGAGCCCCCATGCCCGGGACAGTTTCCATTGGGCTTGCATTCGGGCGAGTAGAGCGGGCTGTGCGAGGAGCCGCCAGGCTTCGTCGTAGACCACGAGGCGCTGCCCGCCGTCGGGGTCGGCGAGCGCGGCTTCCATCCAGGTTGATGCGCAGGTCATGACCAGGCCGATGAGGGTGTCGGAGCCGGAGATGGCCGACAGGTCGAGCGAGAGCATCGGGACTGACGGGTCGAAGCTGACGGTGGAGGGCCCGTCGAACAGTCCGCCGAGGTCTCCGCGCACGAGCCGGGCAAGGGCGTGGCCGACCTCCCTGCCATCGGTACGCAGCTGATCGACGCTGGAGCCGGGCATCGCTTGTTGTGGGTCGAGGAGGGCGTCGACGACCATCGGCAGGATGGGCACGTCGGCCCGGGTCTGGGTGTCGTCGAGGGCGGCGTCGAGCGCGGACCGCTCTGTCGGTCCGAGGGGGCGTCCGAGGGTGGATTCGCCGAGGGCGGCGAGGAGCCCAGTGCGCCGGGCGTCGACCTGGGCTCGCCACGCGGTGTCGCCTACTCCGGAGGGTCGTGGTCCTTCGTCGAGCGGGTTGAGCCGGTTGGTGGTGCCGACACCGAGTTGGATGGCGGTGCCGCCGAGGGTTTGGGCGACGACGGTCCATTCGCCTTTGGGGTCTCCGGGCACGTACACCCGGCGTCCGAAGGCGACGCAGCGGGCGGCGAGGGACTTGGCC
>JAJZJY010000783.1 GCA_021809885.1 Actinomycetes bacterium | reverse complement strand
GGAACCCGCGATCGCCAAGGAGGCCTACCATCTCTCTGACCTGGACGTATTCAGCGCGCTCGGAGGGATTCGAACCCCCAACCTTCTGATCCGTAGTCAGATGCTCTATCCGTTGAGCTACGAGCGCCGGAGTCGTCGGAGTGGCTGTCCGGAGTCTAGAGCAGGTGGCTGGCGCGCCGGTCGGCATCCGGGGGGACGCCCGTCGTGGGGATCGGAGGGGGCGTGATCGTGGAGGCCGGAGCGCAGGGAGTGCCGTCGTCCCCTGCTGTCACCTCGATGCAGTCTCCGGCGTTCGCCACTGGTGGACCTGGTGGACCTGGTGGAACATGCCCAGAGAGCTCGGTGCATTCAGGACCGCCTTCGGGCCTCAATCCCCCGAGGTCAGGCGAATGCACCGAAGTCGATGGCGATGTGGGCAACAAACCGCCGCGTCCCGGTAGGATCCGACACACCCCGGGCCCGCCGACGTCCCGGGGTGTCAGCCCGGGCTGCTGGCGCCCGCCCGCGCCGGCACGCCACAGCGACAGAGACCGGACCCAGTCCGCCGGCCCCCGGGCTGTCAGGTGGTCGGAGGGGTACCCGACGCGCTGGCGCTGCCCGTGGTGCCTGTCCCGGTCGTTGCCGGTACTGTCTGGGCGGGAACGGTGGTCGACCCCCCGCTGGCGCCGGTCGCCCCGGTCGCTGGGGTTCCTGTCGCCCCGGTCCCGCTCGTACCAGGCAGGGTCGTCGACGTGGCCGGCGTCGTAGTAGTCGGCGCGCTCGTCGTCGGCGACGGCATCTCGAACACGAGCGTCGCCGTCCTCGCCTTCGCCGGGTCTCCGGTGGTCGGTGTCAGCGTCACGGTCAGGGTCACCTTCCGGCCGAGGGGCGGCGCGAGGTAGCCGATCGTCAAGGCCTGGGAGGACCCGGGGGCGAGCAGGGCCACGAACTGGCGAGCGCTCGACGCGCCGGTGGCCGGCGCGATCGAGGCGGTGACGGTCAGGTTGCGTTCCGTTTGGTTGCCGGTGTTGCCGACTACCACGTCGACCGTCAGCTGTCGCCCCGGGGCGAGGATCTGGGTCCCGCCCCGCTTGCCGACAGCGGAGGGTGTGGTGCTCACGGCCTCGATCGCAACGGAGGACGTGGGCGTCAGGCTGGCACGGCTCTGCAGGCTGGTCAGGAACACCGTCAGGCTGGCGGGGTTGGTGTTCACTCCCGGGCCGATCCACCGGGAGGGCGGGGCGCGCACGTGCAGCCAGCCCGGGAGCTGTGCCCCGAACAGGGTGTACGCCTGGTCGGCCACCTCCAGCCGCTGGAGGGCAGCGGCCAGTGAGTCGCCGGAGGCGCGGATCACGCCGGTCCCGACCTTGGCGGTGAGGGCGGCGCGGACGGCGCCGGCGATGCGCTGGGCCTCCATCGAGCGCACGAGCAGGCAGCTCTCGAGCAAGCCGGCGGCCCCGGCCAGGTCGGTCGGGGGCCGGATGGCCGTGTCGGCGCGGTAAGTGGAGCGGGCGCCGGCCGCCAGGGTGCCGAGCTGGGCGGCGACGGCAGGCCCCGAGGCCGACTTGGTGTCGGAAAGGAACGCCGCCAGCTGCATGCCCTGTACATCGGACTGCTCCACCAGCGTCAATGCGCGGTCGACCCAGATCGAGCCGTTGAGCTGGCGGGTCGGATCCGGCGAGCGGGACTTGATGGACGCGTCGACGAGGAGCACGAGCAGGGTGAGCACCACGCCGACGGCCAGCCACCGCCGGCCGCTCGCCCTTCGGGAGCTGCGACTGGCGAGCGCCATGAGGCCGCAACCTTACCGACCGGGCGGCGTCCCTACCCGCCGGGCCTGGCAGGCTGGGCGGCATGCGCTACCGCCAACTCGGCAACTCCGGTCTCACCGTGTCCGTCGTCGGCCTCGGCTGCAACAACTTCGGGGGTCGCATCGGCATGGATGCGTCCCGGCAGGTGATCGACGCCGCCATCGACCACGGCATCAGCCTGTTCGACACGGCCGACACCTATGGCGACCGGGGCGGCTCGGAGGAGATCATCGGCCGGGTCCTCGGTCAGCGGCGGGACGAGGTGGTGCTGGCCACGAAGTTCGGCCACGACATGGGGAGGGGCGACAAGGAGGCGCGGGGCGGGCGCCGCTACGTCCGCATGGCCGTCGAGGCGAGCCTGCGCCGCCTGCGCACCGACCACATCGACCTGTACCAGCTGCACAGCCCCGATCCCCGCACGCCGATCACGGAGACGCTGGCCGCCCTCGACGAGCTCGTCGCCGAGGGCAAGGTCCGCTACCTGGGCTGCTCGAACTTCGCGGCCTGGCAGGTGGCGGATGCCGACTGGGAGGCGCGCGCCGGTGGGTTCGAGCGTTTCGTCTCCGCCCAGAACGAGTACAGCCTCCTCGAGCGCGGCGCGGAGGTGGAGCTGCTGGCGGCGTGCCGGCGCTTCGGCGTCGGAGTGCTGCCCTACTTCCCATTGGCCCGCGGGCTGCTGACCGGCAAGTACCGGCGGGGCGAAGCCATGCCGGCGGGCACCCGGCTGTCGGGGCAGGAGATCGATGAGGTGACCTTTGACCGGATCGAGGCGTTGGACGGCTTCGCGAAGGAGCGGGGCCACACATTGCTCGACTTTGCCTTCGCCGGCCTGCTCGCCCACCGGGAGGTGAGCTCGGTCATAGCGGGGGCCACCAGGCCCGAGCAGGTGGCCGCCAACGTGGCCGCCGGCGAGTGGGAGCTCGACGAGCTGCCCTAGCTAAGCTAGCTAGCGGCGGAAGACGGCGGCGTCGTCGGCGAACGCCTTGAGCTCCAAGGCGTTGCCGGCCGGGTCGGAGAAGAACATGGTCCACTGCTCGCCCGGCCCACCGGCGAACCGGACGTGGGGTTCGATGGCGAAGGTGATGCCGGCGTCGCGCAGCCTCG
>JAJZJY010000782.1 GCA_021809885.1 Actinomycetes bacterium | reverse complement strand
ATCAGCGACAAGGAGATGAAGGACCTTTCGATCCGCCACCACGACATCCAGCCCAATCGCAACTACACCATCAGTCCCAAGTGACCCGTCACCCCGAAAGTGGGAAGTTGTTTTTGCGTCGGCCCTAAGGGTGCCCGGTCTGCGCCTTCACCTCCGGTCGGGTTTCGGCGTCGTGAACGACGCGCGCCGCCGGTGGCAGCGGCGACGACGCACGTGGGCGATCGCGGGAGTGACCGTATGCGCCCTGGCGATGGGAGCCACGGGCTGGCAGGTGACCAGACAACCTCCTCAGCACCCAGCGGCGAACTCGGGGGTTGCCAAGCCGCTTTCAACGCCGAAGGACGCATCCGGGACGACGGCGCGACGGATACCGAGCTACTGCACACTGCGAGGTTTGCTCGCCACAGTGTCACGCACAGCAGCCATCAGTCGGTGCGAAGCGACGCACCAGCAATTTGTCGTCCAGGCGCACGAGATCTGGCCCACGACGGGTACGCAGATGACGCCCACACAGATCGTGGCCAAGTTCATGGCCGAAGCTGGGCGTCCAGGGACGGCACCCGCCGCTGTGTACGACTACAAGACGACGTTTGGTGGCGCGGGGAAGCTGATGACAACTGGCAACAACCCGGTCATCGCGCCGAGTACCCCCGCATACATCGTCACGACCCATTGGTCGACAGGCAGCGTAGACACGACCCTCGTGGATGCCATTAGCGGGGAGGGCACAACGGGATGTACTGGCTGCGACATCGTCCAGCCAGATGGGACGGTCATCAAGACACCAGCGATCCCTTAGCCTCGATCCTCGGGAAGCCTTATTTCAGGAGTCGCATTGAGGTTCAGCGAGGCGGAAACCCGAAACGGAGCCTCCTGCCTCCCCACCAGGGCACCGGGATGTCGAGCTCGGGGAACCCGGCGTCGATGAGGACCGGCGTGTAGGTCCGCAGGGCCAGATCTATCCGCACATGGTCATCGAAGACATTGACGCTCCCGGTGTCGTCGACGAAATGCCGCCAGAGCCGGTCTGGAGTCGCGAGCTCGTAGCGTGGGAGCTTGCGAGCGAGGAGGCGGTAGCAGTTCCCCGCCACCACGGTAAGGGTGGTGTCGAGATCGACGTTGAGCGGGAGCCCCGAGCTGAGAGCGTTGAGGTGGAACCCCGAGATGTCCGCGTCGAGCTCGTTTTCGATGACCATCCGCTCGGCGTAGCGTCCGAAGAGGTCCCTGGCCGAGGTGTCGGTGTCGTTGGTGATGAGCAGCGTCGGCTGCTCGTGGCCGATGTTGCGCACCGCGATCTGGCGGAGCGCCCGGCTGATGCCCTTCAGCTGCACGACGTCCTCGTGGATCTGGGGATGGCGGTGGCGGCCCGAGCGCTTCAGGTAGCAGGTCGTCCATGCCGAGGCGGGCAGCGCGGCGAGCGCCTCGATGACCTTCGCTCCGCGCGTGCGCAAGGTGAGGAACCGAAGCCCGCGCTCGCAGAGCTCGTCGAGCACTTCGTAGGTCGTGAGCTTCGAGTCGAAGACGAGGAGCCCCGGCTCGTCGCCGGAGACCTTTGCCCAGTACTCGGCGAAGGAAAGGACCTCACGTGCCTGCTCGGCCTTCGTGAGATCTGCGTTGGCGTAGACCATCTCCGTCGAGGCGTGGTCCTGAGCGAAGAAGGTGAGGACCGCCCTGGTGCGCTGGCTGCGCGCCGGCACGTAGTGCTCCTCCAACGGCACCTGTTCACCGTGGTGTCGGATCGCGTGGAAGTCCAGGTTGAACCCGGCCTCGCCGCTGTAGAGCCCGAGCTCTCGACAGCGCCGGGCGAGGCCCTCCATGAGCGCGACGTTCGCCCGGCGCTCGACCCGGTAGGAAGCCGTGAGATGCGTGGCCTTGGGGATCGCTTCGAGGCCGAGGAGGAGACCGAGGCCGGGGTCCGCCCCGAGGGGGAACGCGTTCGCCGCTCGGCCACGCCGGCTCTCTTTCAACAGCAGCAGCGAGCCGAGCGAGTGGAAGGCGCTCAGCACGCGCGTCCCGGGGTAGCGCGCTGCTTTGACGAGACGGTCGAGCCCGAGCTCGACGATCTCGGGGAGGAGGAGGTAGAGCCCGGCGTGGTCGCACTCGAAGCGTGCGCCTGCCGGCCAGCCGCCGATGCGCCTGGCCCGCACCGGCTCGAGTCGCGGCGCGGGGCCCTCGTGGCGGCGCCCGAGGCGCTCGATCCCCTCGGCGTGGAGGATCCCCCACACCGTGGGTGCCGACACCGGCGTGCCCTCGGCCGTGATGCGGTCGGCGATGTCTGTGACCGAGCGGTCCTCGGCGCGCAGCTGTAGCACCCGATCACGCACGCGCCCGGCCTTGCGGGGCCCTTTGGGTCCGGGCTTGGAGGACCGGAAGAACTCGGTGCGCCCGGCGCGCAGCTCCGAGGCGAGCTGGTGGACCGTTGCCGTCGAGTACCCGTAGCGGCGGGCGACCTCTGGCGCCGAGACGCCCTCGACGAAGTAGGAGCGCAACGCTTCGTAGCGCCGCTGGAGCGGTGCCGCCGGTGCGGTGAAGAACTCCGCCCCAGGGCGCATCCTCAACCGATCTCCTGAAAGACCACTTCGCCAGCATAGAGTCAGATTCTCTCACCGAAGTGGATGGTCATGCAGTGGAGGAGGAAACACCCCTGTAACTACAGCAATGTAGGCAACACCACACCCAGCGAAGGGCTCCGTTCCGATGGAACTGACCGCGAACAGCGAGGGCGCTGGCTTCAGAAAACCTATTGGGCCCGTACTTCGGAGCCGCGCAGAAAGCCGCCTCCCACAACGCAATCTCGGGCCTGGGCCGATCAGCCAGTCCTCAGCAGGAGCCCCAAAACATGTTCCCGAGGATCGAGGCTAAGGAGGCCTGGGTCTATGAGGTGGAACCTGAGCTA
>JAJZJY010000781.1 GCA_021809885.1 Actinomycetes bacterium | reverse complement strand
GGCGGCCAGTCCGCAGCGCGGGTGGCCTCCACTGGCAGCACGGCGGTGACACCGCCGGTGTGGAGCACCCGGGTCGCCACGCCGGCGAGCGGCGCGCCGAGCACCGTCCGGTCCTCCCCGAGGAGGGCGGCGCGCATCGAGCGGGCCGACGCGTAACGATCCTCTGGGCGGCGGCTCATGGCTCGGCGGATCACGTCCGCCAGGTCAGCGGGCACGCCGGGGCGCGCCGCTGCGATGTCCGGCGGGTCGGCCGCCACGACCGCCCGCGCCTGGGCCAGCGCGTCCTCTCCGACGAACGGCTTGCGCCCAGCGAGCGCCTCGTAGAGGACCACGCCGACGGCGTACAGGTCGGATTGGGGTGTCGCCGCCGCCCCCTCGATCTGCTCGGGGGAAAGGTAGGCCACCGTGCCGATGAGCATCCCGACGCCCGTCAGGTCCTGGGCGGCGGCGTCAGCGCCGGGGCTGGCGTCCCGCACCGCCTTCGCGATGCCGAAGTCCCCGACCTTCGCCCGGCCCTCGGCGTCGAGCAGGATGTTGGCCGGCTTGATGTCCCGGTGGACGATGCCCTGCTCGTGGGCCGCAGCCAGGGCGCCGAGGACGTCGGCGGCGACGGAGCGGAGCCAGAACGGGTCGAGGGCGCCCGAGCGCATCCGGTCGGCCAACGTCTCCCCCGGGAGCCGCTCCATCACCAGGAACGCCCTGCCCGCGTCCTCGCCCGAGTCGTAGACTGACACGACCGAGGGATGGTTGAGGCGCGCGGCGGCGCGCGCCTCGCGCTCGAAGCGGGCCCGCATGCCTGGGTCGATGGACAGCTCCGGTCGCAGCAGCTTGATGGCGACGGGACGAGCCAACCGCTGGTCGTAGGCGTCGAAGACGTCCGCCATGCCCCCCCGGCCGAGGCGAGCACCGAGCCGGTACCGACCGGCGATGACGGTGCCTTCACCCCCGGAGGGTTGCATCCCGGACTTCCTACCCGACCGGCCCTGCCCCCACCCGCCGCCGGGCGGGCATCATGTGAAGAGATGGAAGTCGGTGCACTCCTGCTCACCGGCGGTCGCAGCCGCCGCATGGGCCGTGACAAGGCGACCCTCGCCGTCGGCGGGACCACCCTGGCGGCGAGGACGGCCGCCGTGCTCCGCGGCGCCGGCTTGGAAGGCCCGGCCTTGGAGGTCGGACCGGGCGTGAGCGGCCTGCCCCACCTCCCCGACGGCCGTCGGGGTGCCGGGCCCCTCGCCGCTGTCGCCACCGGAGCAGCGGCCCTTCGCAGCCTCGGCTGGAGCGGCCCGGCCCTCGTCGTGGCGACCGACCTTCCCCTCCTCGACACCGGAGTGCTGCGCTGGCTGGCCGGCCACCCCTGCGAGGGCAGCGTCGTCCCGGTCGCCGGCGAGCGACCGCAGTGGCTGTGCGCCCGCTACGCCGGCGAGGCACTCGCCGGCGCCGAGGCCCTTGCCGCCGCCGGGAACAGGGCCATGCGCGACCTCGTCGCCGGGCGGCCCTTGCACCTCGCCGCGCCAGCCGAGTGGGCGGCGGCGAGCCCGGCGGGGCCGGCGGTGTTCGCCGATGTCGACGAGCCGCCGGACTTCCAGCGCCTCGGGCTGCCCGAACCGGAGCCGGGCGGGTGGGCGCCACCGACTGCACCTGACCGGCTCGGCCCACCACCGGCGGTGCGGCGATGACGACCCGCCCTCGCCCGGTCACCGACGTACGGGTCACGAAGGTCCGCCCCGGCCGCCACCTGGAGCTGCCGGACCGGCTCACGACCGAGGAGCCGCTCGAGGTCCGTGCCGCCGGCCCTGGCGAGGAATCGCAGCCGGTCGCCGTGACCATGCGCACACCCGGCCACGACTTCGAGCTGGCGGTCGGGTTCCTCGTCAGCGAGGGACTGGTCGCCCCGGCGGACGTCGCCGCTGTCGGCTACTGCGACGCCGCCGACCCGGAGAACCGGTTCAACACCGTCACCGTGTCACTGTGGAAGCCGTGGGTGGGCCCAGCCGGGCGCACGTTCGTCGCCAGCTCCAGTTGCGGCGTGTGCGGCAAGACCGGGATCGACCAGGTCCAGGTGGCGTGCCCGGTGCTGCCGCCCTCGCCGCCCGTGCCAGCGTCGCTGATCCCGACGCTTCCCCTGCTCCTGCGCCGCGCCCAGCAGGTCTTCGACCGGACCGGGAGCCTCCACGCCGCTGGGCTCTTCGGCCCGGGCGGTGAGCTGGCCTGCGCCCGCGAGGACGTCGGCCGGCACAACGCCGTCGACAAGGTGATCGGCCGGCAGGTGCTCGACGCTGTGAGCGGCCAGCAGCGCGACGGACGGCCGGCGGGGATCGCTCCTCCCGGCGAGGGGGTGCTCATGGTGTCAGGGCGGGTCAGCTTCGAGATCGTGCAGAAGGCGGCGATGGCCGGTGTGCCGATCATCGCTGCCGTCTCGGCCCCGTCGAGCCTCGCTGTCGCTGCCGCCGAGCGCCTCGGGCTGACCATCGCCGGCTTCGTCCGCGGCGACACCTACACGATCTACAGCCATCCCCAGCGGATCGCCCTCGACGTCTGAATCGCGGCCACCGCCATGCTCGCCGGCGCCCCCCGGAGCAACGCAGGCACGGCCGTCAGCGCCGCACCTCACGCAGTTCAGCGGCGGTCGGGCCTGGGCTCCCTGGGAAGCCCCAGGAGCCTCTCGCCGACGATGTTGCGCTGGATCTGCGCGGTCCCGCCCCAGATCGTCTCCGAGCGGGCTAAGAAGAACTGAGTCTGCAGCGGACCGGGGGCGTACCCCTGCTTGCCCCGCCGGCGCCCGATCCCCGGGATGAAGTCCTCCTCGTCGGAGCCGGTGAGGATCTGTCCCTCCGGCCCGAGCATGTCCAGGGCCCAGTCGGTGAACCATTGGTGGTACGACGACCAGAACATCTTGTTGG
>JAJZJY010000780.1 GCA_021809885.1 Actinomycetes bacterium | reverse complement strand
AGGCGACGGGCTCGGTCGTCACCGTCGTGCCGAGCTCAGGCACGTTGGTCCGCCCGACGACGACGAAGCCCGCGGAGCGCAGGCGCCGCACGACGGCGTGGTCGGCCGCCGCCCGGTGGCCCGCCGCCTTGGCGACGCGCAGGCCGCAGTGCATCGGCTCGCCCGCCATCCCCGCCCCCAGGTCCTTGAGCAGCAGCGGGACGCCGCGAAACGGGCCGTCGGGCAGCTCCCCCGCCGCCTCCTTGCGCGCCGCGTCGAAGCGCCGGTGGATCACGGCGTTCAGCTCATGGTCGAGGGCCTCGATGCGGGCGATGGCAGCGTCCACCGCTTCGATCGGGCTCATCTCGCCGACGGCGATCGCCGCCGCCACTGCGGTGGCGTCGGGCAGCTCAGTTGACACGTCGGTCTCTCCCCTCCCAGTAGGGCGCCCGGAGGCGGAACTTCTGCAGCTTGCCCGTCGCCGTGCGGGGCAGGGCGTCGGGGAACTCGACCGAGGTGGGGCACTTGTAGTGCGCCATCCGCTCCCGGCAGAAGGCGATGAGCTCGGCTTGGCTGGTGTCTTGGCCGCTGCGGAGGACGACGAGAGCCTTGACCGTCTCCCCCCACTTGTCGTCGGGCACCCCGATGACCGCCACCTCCGCCACCGCCGGGTGCTGGTAGAGGCAGTCCTCGACCTCGACGGAGCTGACGTTCTCGCCCCCGGTGATGATCACGTCCTTCTTGCGGTCGGAGATCACCAGGTAGCCGCCGTCGCCGACGTGGCCCTCGTCGCCGGTGTGGAACCAGCCCCCTTCCAGCACCCTGGCCGTCTCCTCCGGCTGCTGCCAGTAGCCGGCGAAGACGTGGTTGGAGCGGGCCAGGACCTCGCCGTCGCCTGCTGTCGCGATCTGCACGCCGAGGGCCACTACCCCCGCCTGCGACTGCCGCCGCGCTCGCTCCGGGGCGGCCAGCGCGTCCCACTCGGCTGGTGCCCGGTTGATGGTGAGCAGCGGCGAGGTCTCGGTGAGGCCGTAGATCTGTATGAGCTCCCAGCCGAGCTCGCCCTCGACCCGCTCGATCGTCTTGGACGGCGGCGGGGCGCCCGCGACGACGATGCGCACCCGGCCGCCGCCGGGGATCTCCTCCCCGCGCTGGGCGCGGGCGGTGGCGGCGTCGAGGATGGCGGCCACGACGGCCGGCGCCCCGCACAGGAGGGTCACGCCGTGCTCGTCGACGCGCCGCAGGATCTCCTCCCCCACGATCTTGCGGACGACGACCTGCTTGCAGCCCATCGCGGTGACGGCGTAGGGCATGCCCCAGCCGTTGCAGTGGAACATGGGCAGGGTGTGGAGGAAGACGTCGCTGTCGCCGACGCCGACGTGCCAGCCGAACGTGGCGGCGTTGATCCAGCAGTTGCGGTGCGTCAGTTGCACGCCCTTGGGCCGGGCGGTGGTGCCGCTCGTGTAGTTGATGCTGCAGGTGGCATCCTCGTCGGCTGCCCACTCCCGCGGTTGGGCGGTCGCCTCGGCAAACAGCTCGGCGTCGGCCACCCCGTCGAGGACGATCCGGTGCTTGGCCGTGACGCCGGCGAGCGCCTCGTCGGACTCGGGGTCGACGAGCAGCACCGAGGCCCTCGAGTGCTCGACGACGTAGCGGATCTCCTCGGCGTTGAGGCGGTAGTTGACCGGCACGAGGATCCGCCCGTAGCCGCTCACGCCAAAAAACGCCGCCTGGAACCGCGATGCGTTGGGGCTCACCATCGCGACCCGCTCCCCCTGCCCGACCCCGAGGGCGTCGAGGGCGATGGCCATGCCGCGCGCCCGGGCGTCGAGCTGGCGGTAGGTGACCGTGCCCCACGACCCCGGCGTGCCCGGCTCGTCGACGATGGCCGGCTTCCCGGCGTACACCTCGGCGGCGCGGCGTAGATGGTCCCCGACGGTCAGCGGCACTCGCACTGGCGCTCCCCTCCCTGGACTCCGGCTGCGCCCAAACCTAGCGGGATCGCCGCCCGTAGGATCGTCCGCCGTGCCCCCCACCGGCCGTGCTGCGCTGCTCGGCGCGTCAGCGCTCGCCGCCGCCGGGGTCGCCCACACCCTCCCCGGGCTGGTGCACTTCCGGTGGCTGCGAACCTCGCTGTGGCCCGGCCTCGCCGGGATCGGCGCTGCCGACCATGTGGCGCTCACCTTCGACGACGGGCCCGACCCGG
This sequence comes from Actinomycetes bacterium, assembly GCA_021809885.1. Lineage (GTDB taxonomy): Bacteria > Actinomycetota > Acidimicrobiia > Acidimicrobiales > Palsa-688 > JAKAQB01. The sequence goes on along the minus strand of JAJZJY010000780.1, from coordinate 719 downwards.
CATCGACGCCGGCGTTCCTCGACGAGCTCGACCGCCTCGGAGTCCGGGCGACGTTCTTCCTCCTCGGCTCCCAGGTCCGCCGGGCGGGGGGCCTGACCGCCGAGCTGGCCTGCCGCGGCCACGAGCTGGCCGTGCACGGCTACCGCCACGTCAACCACCTCGGGCGCCCGTGGTGGTGGGCGGTCGACGACGTGCGCCGGGCCAGGGACCTCATCGAGGGCGCCGGGGGCGTGGAGGTCCGCTGGTTCCGCCCTCCATATGGGGCCCTGGCGTCGTCCTCGCTCGTCGCCGCCCGCCAGGCGGGCCTGCGGACCGTTCTTTGGACCACGTGGGGCCGGGACTGGCGGCCGGGCATCGACGCCGGCGAGGTCGTGGCGGTGGTCCGCTCCAACATGTACCCGTCGGCGACGGTGCTGCTCCACGACTCCGACGTCACCTCCGCCCCCGGCAGCTGGAAGCGCTCGCTCGCCGCCCTCCCCACCCTGGTCGAGGAGTGGAGGGCGGCCGGGCTGCGCGTCGGGACCCTGGCGGAGCACGGTGTCGCCGGCGACGGCGACGGCGACACGCGTTGTTTGGGCAGTTGACCGCGATTATCGCGGTCAACTGCCCAAACAACACTGGCTACCCGACGGTAACCACGTAGTGGGTGAATTCTCCTGTATGGATGGGAGCGCCTGACTTGCCGGTGGGGCGGAGCACCGATCCAATGGCACGTAGTG
>JAJZJY010000779.1 GCA_021809885.1 Actinomycetes bacterium | reverse complement strand
TCGGCCCCGACGGCCTGGCCGCGATCTGCCGGGCCAGCTCGGTCACCTTCGGCCTGCGCACCCCCGCCGAGCAGGAGGCCCTCGTGGCAGGGTTCGCCCGCTGGTGCAACTCCCTCGCCGAGCCGGCCCAGCTGGTGGTGCGCGCCGAACCGGTCGACCTCGCCCCGATGATCGCAGGGCTCCTCGACGCAGCCCCCGGCCTGCCGCATCCGGGCCTGGAGCACGCGGCCAAGGAGCACGCCCGCTTCCTCGCCGAGCTGACCGCGACCCGCAGCCTCTTGCGCCGGGAGGTGCTGGTGGTGCTGCGCCAACCCGCATCGTCCAACAGTGCCGCCGACGGCGCCCGGGAACGGCTGCGCCGCCGGGCCGAAGAGGCGGTCAGCGCCCTGGCCGCCGCCGGGGTCACCCTCAGTGTCCTGGACGCCGAGGCGGCGACCGCCTGCCTGTGGCGGGCCGTCGACCCGGCTAGCCCGCCCCGCCCGCCAGGTGTCAGCGCGCCCGGCGAGATCGTCACCGGAGCCGTGCGATGAGCCGCCTCGCCCGCCGCCTGCTCGGCCAGCTGGTCGGTGCGTCGCCCACCCGCCCCACGGCTCCGCTCGGTCCCGACGCGCTCGAGGTCCACCCGCGCTCCTTGCGCCTGGGGGAGGAGTGGTGCCGGACCCTCACCGTCACCGGCTACCCCCGAGAGGTCGGCCTCGGCTGGCTGGAGCCGCTGTCCACCCACCCCGGCCGCCTCGATGTCGCGCTGCACGTCGAACCGGTCCCCGCGGCGGTCGCCGCGGAGCGCCTGCGCCGCCAGCTGGCACGCCTCGAGTCGGGACGTCGAGCCGACGCCGCCAAGGGTCGCCTGGTCGACCCCGACGTCGAGGTGGCCGCCGCCGACGCCCGGGCCCTCGCCCAGGGTCTGGCCCGGGGCGAGCAGAAGCTCTTCAGCGTCTCGCTCACCTTGACCGTGCACGCCGAAAGCGAACAGGCACTCGACGCCGAGTGCAACCGGGTGCGGGCCCTGTGCTCGTCGCTCCTCCTCGATGCCCAGGCCACCACCTGGCGCAGCCTGCAGGGCTGGGTCACCACCCTGCCGCTCTGTGTCGACGACCTCGGCGTGCGGCGCAGCTTCGACACCGCGGCGCTCTCGGCCACCTACCCCTTCGCCCTTTCCGAGCTCACGACAACCACCGGCGTCCTGTATGGCACCGCGGCCAAGGGGGCGGGCCTCGTGTGCTGGGACCGCTTCGGTTGCGACAACTACAACTCGGTCATCCTGGCCCGCTCGGGGGCGGGGAAGTCCTACCTGGCCAAGCTCGAAACCCTGCGCAGCCTGTACCAGGGCGTCGAGGTGGCGGTCGTCGACCCCGAAGACGAGTACCGCCGGCTGGCCGAGGCGGTCGGCGGCGCCTACGTCCACCTCGGGGCGCCCGGGGTGCGGGTCAACCCCTTCGACCTCGGCCCGAGCCCAGAGCCGGCCCAATCAGCCGAACCCGCCCAGTCGAACGCACTGGTCCGCCAGGCCCTGTTCGTCCACACCCTCGTCGCCGTGCTGTTGGGCGAGCCGGTCGGCCCGGGGACGAAGCCCGCCTTGGACCGGGCCATCCTCTGTGCCTACCAGTCCGTCGGCATCACCTCGGACCCTCGCACCCACACCCGGCCCGCCCCCGTCCTCGCCGACCTCACCCGGGCGCTTGAGGCCGACGAGGACCCCGCGGCGCGCACCCTCGCCGCCCGCCTTGCCCCGTTCACCGCCGGTACCCACCGGGGCCTCTTCGACGGGCCGACCACCGTCCGACCCGAGGGGCACCTGGTGGTGTTCAGTCTGCGCGACCTCCCCGACGAGCTGCGCGCCGCGGGGACGCTCCTCACCTTGGACGCCATCTGGCGGCGCGTCGCCGACCCCGCCCACCGGCGCCGGCGGCGTCTGGTGATCGTCGACGAGGCGTGGCTGCTCATGCGCGACCCCGAGGGGGCCAAGTTCCTCTACCGGGCGGCCAAGTCCGCCCGCAAGCACTGGTGCGGCCTCGCCGTGGTCACCCAGGACGCCGCCGACCTGCTCTCCTCCTCACTCGGGATGGCCGTGGTGGCCAACGCCGCCACCCAGATCCTGCTCCGCCAGGCCCCCCAGGCCATCGACGTCCTGACCGAGGCGTTCGGGCTCTCCGACGGCGAGCGGGCCTACCTGCTCGGGGCGGCGAAGGGCGACGGCCTGCTCGCCTCGGGCGCGGACCGGGTCGCCTTCCACGTGATCGCCAGCCCCGCCGAGCACCGCCTCGTCACCAGCGACCCGGCCGAGCTGGCCGACCTGGACGACCAGCCCGACCTGTGACCCCGGCCGGCACCCCGCCGGCCGTCTCCATCCCCGCACACCGAAGGAGCTTGCATGCCAACCACCACCCCCACCCCGACCACCCCGACCGCACCCGTCCCCGCGCCCTCCGGCCCCCTCGCCCGCTACCTGGCCCACCCGGGTGCAGAGACCAGCCACCTCCTCCACCAGGCCGGCCACGACCTGGTCACCCTCGGCACGCACCTCGGCCCGCCGGTGCTCGCAGCCCTGCTCGTCGTTGCCGTGGCCATCGCCGTCCCGCGCAGGCGAGCGGCCGCGGCCATGGGGCGGGGCGCCCGCCAGGTCCACGTGTTCTCCCCGCCCGAGGTCGACCCCGACGGGGCGGCCGTGTTGTGGTCCAACCTGGTCGCGCTCTTGCGCCCGGCGTGGCGGCGAGCGACCGGACAACAACCCCACCTCGGCTTCGAGGTCTGCGCCGGACCGGCCGGGCTCGGCATCAGCCTGTGGGTGCCCGCCGGTGTGCCCCCGGGGCTCGTCGAGCGGGCGGTCGAGGCGGCCTGGCCCGGGGCCGCCACCGAGACCACGCCGGCCGCCCCGCCCCGCGGCGGCCGGGGCGGCGCGGCCGG
>JAJZJY010000778.1 GCA_021809885.1 Actinomycetes bacterium | reverse complement strand
CACCGGGCGGGGTCCTCAAGTAGGTACTTCCCCACGCCACGATCGCACCGGCACATCCTCGCAGAACCATCCCGAGTGCTCCGCGCCGCGCGTGACGCTGACGGCCGCCGGAACTGTACCGGCTTCGCCGAGCTGTTCCTTGATCAGCCCGAAGCGTCTACATGGGCCCAGTGTCGTGTCGGTGTCGGTCGCCGGCTTTGCCGACGCCAACTCCGGGTGGCAGGGGGGATCGAGCCACGCAGCAGGCAGACGTCGGTCTCCATGCCGCCTCCATCTGCGCTCCCGGGGGTCTGCACCGTCACCTGGTCTGATGAGGCCAGTAGTGCTCGACGCCACTGGCAAGAGCCACGGAAGAAGGAGTCTGAGATGGTCCGCAACACGATCAAGACCGCCATGCTGCTCGGGGCTCTCGGCGGTGCGCTGGTGCTTGCCGGCTCGCTGCTGGCCGGCCGGGCCGGTGTCGTGATCGGAATGGCGTTGGGCTTCGCGTTCGTGGGCGGATCATGGTGGTTCTCCGACGTGCTCGCTGTTCGTGCCGCGGGCGCCCGGCCCGTCGAAGCCGGTGAGCTTCCCTGGCTCCGTGCGAGCGTCGAGCGTCTCGCCTCAAGGGCCGGAGTGCCCACCCCCAGACTGTATCTTTCGCCCAGCCCCCAGCCGAACGCGTTCGCCACCGGCCGCGGTCCCGACCATGCCGTGGTCGCGGTGACCGAAGGTCTCCTGTCTCTGCTCGAGCCTGCCGAGATCGAGGCGGTCCTCGCCCACGAGCTCGCTCATGTCCGCCACCGCGACATCCTGCTGACCTCCGTCGCCGCCGCGGTCGCGACGGGGATCTCCGCTGTAGCCAATCTGGCCAGCTTCGGGCTGCTCTTCGGTGGCCGCGACGACCACGACGGTCCGAACCCGCTCGCGGTGATTGCGTTCGCACTTGTCGCCCCCCTCGCCGCCGGCCTGCTCCAACTGGCCCTGTCACGTTCACGCGAGCTCGACGCCGACCGAGCCGGCGCCGATCTGCTCGGAGACGGTGAGCCGCTCGCCCGTGCACTCGAGCGCATCGATGTTTACGCCCACGCTGTGCCCATGGCCATCGCCCCCGCCCAGGCCCAGGCGTGGATCGTGAACCCCCTCGCTCGCCAGGACCTGGTGGCCCGGCTGTTCTCAACCCACCCCCCTGTCGCCGAGCGCACCGCACGCCTCCGCCAGAGGACCGTCGCTGTCCGTCCGCCCCAGGCAGCCTGAGATCGCTCGCCGACCGCAGAACGTCTCCGACAAGCCGGGACCCCCTCCATGAACGTACCCGTAGCCGCCTGGATCGCTGCGCTCGCCGCGATCGCGATCCTCGTCGCTGTCGATCTCGGCGTCCAGTACAAAGGCGGAGAGCGAGGGATGCGCGCCGCTGTTGTCACCTCGACCGCATGGATCGCGGCGGCGGTCGCCTTCGGCGCGGTCGTGTGGGCCTGGGCCGGTCCTGGATGGGCGGGCCAGTACTTCGCCGGATACCTCACCGAAAAGGCGCTGTCGATCGACAACCTGTTCGTGTTCGCGATCGTGCTCGACGGCCTCCGCGTACCCGCAGCGGCGCGCCAACGGGTATTGCGCTGGGGAGTGATCGGCGCGCTCGGGGCGAGAGCCGTGCTGATCATCGCCGGGGTCAGCCTCTTGGAGCACTTTTGGTGGGCCTCCTATCTGCTCGGTGCCGCGGTCGTCGTCACCGGCGCCCGCCTCCTCGTCCCCCGCCGACAAGCCAGCCCGCCCGGCGGTCGCCTGCTGCGCGTCGCCCGCAAACTCCTCCCAGTCGCGGACGGTGACCATCACGACCAGTTCTTCGTCCGCACACCGAGCCGCTCGCATCGCCGCCAGGCGACCACCCTCCTCGTCGCGCTGGTCGTCATCGAAGCCACCGACATCGCCTTCGCCGTCGACTCGGTCCCCGCCGTGCTGGCCTTGACCACCGAACCGTTCATCGTGCTGAGCTCCAAGGCGTTCGCCGTGCTCGGCCTGCGCTCTTTGTACTTCGTCCTCGACGGGATCCTCGACCGGCTCCGCTACCTGCACCTCGGGTTAGCGGCCATCCTGATCCTCGTCGGCGCTCGGATGCTCCTTGCCGACGTCTGGGAGGCCCCCCTGTGGGCAGCGCTGGGCTCGATCGCTGCCGTGCTCGCCATCACCACCGTCGCGTCGCTCGCCCGGCCCGACCCGCCGGCCGAATCGGCGACCAACGCAGAGCGCCTCATCCCTGCCCATCCCGCCGAGCAGCACATCCCCTCCCGAGATCCGAGACGGGGAGCAGGACTCCACGTCTCCTCCATACCAGCCCCACTGCCGGTCCCTGATCACGAGGTCGACTGACGACCTGACGTTCATGAAGTGGTTGATTGGGATGATCAACCTCACATCGCCATCCCAGCGCCGGCCGACGGCGCCCGGCGCCCTCACCACTGGGCGGTGGCCGTCGTGGTCGCGCCACCACCAAGTTCATCGCCGTGCGCCTGGATCATCCTTCTCGACATCCCCGCAGGCACACCGGCCCTCGAGTGGCACCGGCGGCGCAGCGTCGGCGAGCGATCGCGGCTGGCCGGGTCTGCGAGGAGGTACGCGACCCCATGCCCTCGCACCATCAGATGGTCGTCCTCGTGGAGGAGTGGCATGCAGTCGTGGCCGCCCGGGGGGCTCGACGACGCTTGCGCGGCGCTCGGCCTCGAAGTGGACCTGGTGAGCCTCGTCTGCTCGGATCGTGACCTCGGCTCCGCCCCTTTCGCAATGGCACTTCACCCACCGCGACATCACTGAGCTGACCGCGATCTTGCGCTCAGAACGAAGAAGGCCGGACTGCGAACCCGGGCGAGCGGGCGCAACGCCGCGGGCGGTCAACCGAGGCGTCGAACGCATGGGTGACGCCGCCTGGTCCTCGTC
>JAJZJY010000777.1 GCA_021809885.1 Actinomycetes bacterium | reverse complement strand
CGCGCTATCTCAACAAGGTCATCCCCGCCGTCGCCTGAACGTCACTCCAGGGGAACTGCACCCTTCTCCGACAGCTGGCAGGGGCCGTGGGTTCAGGTCGAGGGCCCCGTCGAGGTCCTGCACCTCCCAGAGGCGATGGAGCCCCTCGTGGACTACTACCGGAGGGCGGCAGGGGAGACAGAGTGGAGCGAATATCGGGACCGGATGGTAAGCCAACAGCGGGTGCTTCTCCGGCTCGATGTCGAGCGAGCCGGCCCGAACGTGAGCGGCTGAGGCGTCATGCCCTGCCCGGGAGGAGCTCCTGCTCGTGCCCATTGTCCACGCCGGGGATACCTGGGGATACCTAGCTTGCCGTAACTAACTGATACACCCTGCTTGCCAGAAAGCCAGCGGGCACTTGGAAAAATCTACCAAATGATCCCGCACTTACTGTATACTTACGCATGACAAGCATGGTGTGACCCGGCCATTTGCTGTACAGAATTGTCGCACACACCTGTGGGCGCTGCACTCTTGCCGCGCCCCTCCGGCGGTTCGGCGCCTACACGATCCCCGACTTCGCCGAGGGGCGGTTGGACTCCCCACGCCTGCGATCGGTGGCGACCGGGCTGGTCCTGCTCATCTGCGGGTTCTACGTGCTGCCGCAGCTGACCGGCGCCGGCATCACGCTCCAGGACACCCTCGGCACCCCCTACTGGGTCGGCGTCCTGGTCCTCGGCAGCATCGTGACGGTGGCGATCGCAAGCGGCGGGATGAAGAGCATCACGCTCGCCCAGGCGTTGCAGTACTGGATCAAGGTGGTGGCCCTCCTCGTCCCGGCGGCCGTCCTCCTCGCCGTCCTCCGCCACCCCGATCTCGGCTCGCTCCGCCCCGACGGGACGGTGCGGTTCCTCCACCGCACCCTGGTGCAGGTCCCGGCGCGCCAGACGATCGTCGTGTCCCACGCGGTGCGGGTAGTTGCCTCCGGGCTCGTCGACGGCGTGCCCCGTGCAGGCAGCATCCTGCTCACCGCCGGCCGGCACGTCATCGGGGCCGGTACCCGGGTCTGGTTCCCTCCCGGCCCCGTTCCCGGCATCGCCGGTGCACCGACGCTTGCCGGTGCGGCTTGGACGTCACCGCTGGTGCACATCGGCGGGCGGGCCATCCATCCCCTGGCCGCCACCTACGGGGTGATCATCGCCACCTTCCTCGGCGCCATCGGGCTGCCCCACATCCTCGTGCGCTTCTACACCAACCGGGACGGCGCCTCCGCCCGGCGGACGACCGCCCTCGTGCTGGCGCTCCTGTCCGGCTTCTACGTACTGCCCGGGATCTTCGCCTTCCTCGGCCGGCTCGAAGCGCCCGGCCTGTACATCTCCGGCCGCTCCGACGGTGTGGTGCTCGTGCTTCCCCGGATCGCCGCCGCCGGCGTGGGGGGCGACGTGCTCGGCGCCCTCACCGCCGCCGGTGCGTTTGCCGCCTTCCTGTCGACGACCTCCGGGCTGCTCATTGCCATGTCCGGCGCGCTGTCACACGACGTGCTGCACCGCGGCCCGGGTGCCTTCCGTGCCAGCGCGCTGCTGATCGGCGCGGCCGCCACCGCCAGCGTGCTCGTCGGCTGGGCGTTCGCCATCGCGGCGTCCTCTTTCGGACCGCTGCTCGTCCTCGGCATCTGGTGGCGGGGCCTCAGCCGCCACGGGGCGCTCGCCGGCCTGCTGCTCGGCGGTGGGGCCGCCTCAGCCGCAGTCGTGGCGACGATGGCGGGCGTCGGCCACCAGGGGTGGCCAGCGGTCCTGCTCGGGACACCGGCGCTGTGGACCGTGCCGCTGGCGTTCACCACCATGGTGGTCGTCTCGAGGCTCACGCCCGGCACCGTCCCGGCCGACGTCACCTCCCGGCTCTTGACCCTGCACCTGCCCGAGGCGGTCCGCCGGCCTCGCCGCCCCGACTGATCGGGCCGCCCCGGCTGATCGGTGCCCGGACGCGTCGAAGGGCCCGGCGGGGGGGTGCCGGGCCCTTCGGGATCGGTCGGGGAAGGTGGGGGGGATACCGTCAACCCGACCGAGCAACAGTCTGCCATGCCCTCCGGCATCAGTCAAACCGTTTGGCGAGATTCTACGTATCTCTCAGGCAGATCTCAGACACGGACATGTCCCCCCCGGCCCCGGGCACCCCGCCCCCGGCGGGGCCTGGACCAACCAGGGCGAGCCGGAAGGCCAGCAGGGGCACCTCCGGGAGGGGTTGCCAGTCCCGGCCCGGGGTGCGCTGGAACCCGGCCCGCTCGTAGAGCCGGTGCGCAGCGGCCATCCACGGCGTCGAGTGCAGGAAGACGGCGGCCCGGCCGGCCGCCCGGGCACGTGTGACGCACGCGTCGACAAGCGCCGCTCCCACTCCGCGCCCCTGGGCGGCAGGGTCGACGCCGAGCATGCGGATGGCGGCTTCGTCGGGCCAGAGGTGTTCGGCGAGGGGCGAGGACGGATCGCGGACGAAGGTGACGCACCCGAGCAGCGCTGTACCGTCGGCTGCGACGAGGACCTCGGCCCCTGCTGCCCGGCCGGCGACGTCGGCGAGCTCGGCGGCGTAGCCACCGAGCTCGCCGGTAGGAGCCCCCGGCAAGGCTCGGTAGGCGGCGACCACGATGGCGCCGGCTCCGGCGTACTCCTCGGGCCTGGCCGGGCGGATCTCCACGGCCGACACCGTATCGTGGGTGGTGTGGAGACCGACGCCGTCCGCTACGCCGCCACCGGCGGTGTGGCCACGCTGACCATGGCGCAGCCCGAGACCCGCAACGCCCTCACGCCCGAGCTGCTCGCCGGCCTCGACGCGGGCCTGCGGCGGGCCGAGCGAGACCCGTCCGTGCGAGCAGTGGTGCTGACCCACGACGGCCCCGTGTTCTGCGCCGGCGCCGACCTGCGCAGCGGGCGGGCACCCACCGCC
>JAJZJY010000776.1 GCA_021809885.1 Actinomycetes bacterium | reverse complement strand
TCAGGCCGAGGCCGAAGCGGTCCCCGGCGACCACCGGGAACTCACCCAGCCGCCCCGCCACCCCCACCCGCAAGACGCCCAAGCGTCAGGAGCCGACAGACTCATAACTGCGAAAGTCGAGAGACGTCCATCATCGGGTCCGGGTGGCTCTTCGGCGCTCTCGGCGCTGCGACACTTGCCTGACCGCCGGCGATCCTCTCGTGGCTGATCGCCTCGGTGATCATCATCATCCTGGCTCTCGTCCACGCCGAGCTCGGTGGTCTGTTCCCCGTCACCGGCGGGACGAGCCGCTTCCCCCACTACGCCTTCGGCAGCTTCGCCGGCGCCACGTTCGGGTGGTTCTCGTACCTGCAGGCGGCAGCCGTGGCGCCGATCGAGGTGGAGGCCGTCATCCAGTACCTGGCGGTCATTCCCGGTGCCGGGGTCGGGGGCTTGTTCAACAACAAGGGTGTGCTCTCGTGGGAGTACGGCATACCCCTGGCGGTCGTGCTCGTGATCATCTGCACCTACATGAACCTCGTCGGCATCCGCTGGCTGGCGAAGACGAACAATGCCATCACCACGTGGAAGGTGTTGATCCCGGTGCTGGCGGTGTTCATCTTCCTCCTCTTCAAGTTCCACGGAGGCAACTTCGGCGGTGGCCACGCCGGACCTTTCTTCGTGAAGGGCGCGGCGGTGAAGACCCTGTTCCAGGCCATGCCAGCGGCGGGGATCATCTTCTCGCTCCTCGGGTTCGAGCAGGCCGTGCAGCTCGGCGGCGAGAGCGCCAACCCGCAACGGGACCTTCCCCGAGCAGTGATCGGCTCGATCCTCATCGGCGCGGCGATCTACGTGCTCGTCCAGATCGCGTTCATCGCCGCCCTCAAGCCGAGCGTGCTCGCCAGCGGCGGTGGCTGGCAGGGCATCCCGGGCCATCTGACCAACGCCACGCTCCACAACCTGACAGCGGCGCCCTTCGCAACGCTCGCTGCCGTTGGCGGCCTGGCCTGGTTGGCCTGGATCTTCCGGGTTGACGCCTTCATCTCGCCCGGTGGCACCGCCCTCATGTACCTCACGTCGGCGTCCCGCATATCGTTCGGCCTCTCGAAGAACGGCTACGTCCCGGAGGTCTTCGAGCGGACCAGCACCGAGAAGATCCCGGTCTTCGCTGTGCTCTTCTCGGCCGCTCTGGGTCTCCTCTTCCTCCTGCCCTTCCCGTCGTGGTTCGCCCTCGTCGCTGTCGTTACCAGTGCCTCGGTGATGATGTACGCGGCCGCTCCGCTGTCGCTCGGCGCGCTTCGGCGGAGCAAGCCTGATCTGCCTCGGTCATACCGGCTGCCGGCCGGCGAGATCGTCGCCCCGATCGCGTTCGTCTTCGCCAACCTCGTCGTGTACTTCTCGGGCTGGGGAACTTACAGCGCGCTGATGGCGTTCATGGTGATCGGAGCGATACTCATCGGGCTCTCGTTTACCTTCCACCTCAACCAGCACCAGCCAAGGTTGGACTGGAATGCCGCACCGTGGGTCCTCACCTACCTCGTGGGGATGGGCGTTATCTCCTTCGTCGGGGCGTTCCCAGGTGCACCGGGGCTCTACGTCCCCAAGGGCGTCGGCCTCTTCAACGGCATCTTCGGCCTCAACCACACGTTGGTGGGCGGCAAGGGGACCATCCTGCCGTTCTGGTGGAGCATGCTCGTCGTCATCATCTTCTCCCTCCTGATCTACGCGTGGGCGATCTCGACCCGCATGCCGAGCGACAAGGTCGACGAGTACGTCCGGGACGTGTACCCCCCGCCGCTCGCCGAGTAGCGCCCCGAGGTGTCGTCGTAGCGACCGCCGCAGCCGCCGGCGGATGTGCGGCCGGCTTGTCGGACACAGAGGCCGCCACCGGCCCTGCTCGACTGTTGGGCTGGAAGCTTTGCACCGAAGGTGCGGGGTGACCGGGCCCACGCGACCGGTCGTGCGAGCCGACCGGACCTCCCTCACCTTGCTTGCAGCGGCAGCGCTTTGGAGCGGCGGCCTGTTGATCGCCTCGTGCACCGCGCCGGTCTACAGATCCGAGTCGACATCGGGTCCCTCGACGTCGGTGCCAGGCGGCCCGAGCCCTTCGACGATCGCTCGCGCGCATCTCGTGCACGCTTCCGCCACCCTGGTGCAAGTCAATGGATTCAAGGCGCTCGTACCTGTCGGCGTGCCTCTCGTCGCCGTCATTGTCGTGGCCTTCGCTTCCTGGTACGGCGGTGAGCACCAAAGCCGCGCCGCCAGGTGGCTCGCGTGGCGACAACGGTGACCGCGCTGGCCGGCTGTGTTGCAGTCATTGGGATGCTCACCATCGGGCCGTTCATCATCCCGGTCCCGGTCATGCTCGCAGTGGTTTGTGCAAGATTCTCAGCAGGGCCTTCCGGACGAGCATCGACGGCGACTCGGGTCATCGGCTGAGCCCTGCACAGTCCGGCGTGCGCCGTTGTGAAGCCGGTCGTCTCCGGAAGCGGTCCGGATCAGGGACCTTGGATGGTTCGGCCGAGCAGGGCACGGGTGAGCTCGTTGCCGGCATCGAGGAGCTGGTCCAGCGCAGCGCCGAGCACCGCCTCGGCTATCACGAGGGACGATCCCCACAGGGAACCTTCGGCGGCTTCCGGCCCGGCTGGGGCCGAGCCAACCAAGCCACCGCCCGCGCCATCGGCGGCCAGGAGTGCTGCACGGCGGAGCAGCTCCTTGAGGAAGGAAGCTGTCACCCCCTCGGTCCGCTCGACCACCGAGGGCAGATCGGCCCCCTCCAGGTTCATGTTGCCCTTGTACAACTCGATCAGGCGGCGGCGACCGGCGGAGTCGGGCAGGGAGATCTCCACTGCTTGGTCCACCCGTCCGGGGCGTGCGGCCAGCGCCGGCTCGAGGAGGTCGGCGCGGTTGGTGGTGAGCACGAAGGCCACATCGACGTCCTCTCCGA
>JAJZJY010000775.1 GCA_021809885.1 Actinomycetes bacterium | reverse complement strand
GTGGTGACCTGGCCGGTGGAACCGCGCGTACGGAGACGAACCGCGCGCAGCGACGCAGCCATTTCGTCTTGGGGGCGCGCGGTTGGGCCGGCTGCGCGCGGTTCGGCCCTGAAGACTCATCCCCAGTTGAGCGGGTCCCGCCTCCGCGTCCAGCCGCGGCCGATCCCCCGTCTCCTCGCCGGCGCCGCGGGCGCCGCCCTCCCCTTCCTGCGCCCTCCGATTCCTGCGCCCCCTACCCCCTACGCCGGCCGGCGCCCCGACACCGCCGGCGAGAGGGCCAGGAAGAACCGCCACGGCGTGTCGGCCGCCCGGGACAGCCCGATCCGCCCGGTGACAGCGACCGGGCCACGGACGGCGGGGTCGGTCCCGCTGTCGTCGATGAGCCGCAGGCCGTGCGAGCCGGTGATCAGGTCGGCACCGTCGTAGCTCCGGTCGAGACCGAGGGCTTCACCGAGGCGCCCGGGGCCGCGGCAGAGGTCGCGGTCGCGCTGTTGGCGCTGGTCCCGCCACCGGGCGGCGCGCATGAGCTCGATTCCGGCGACTGGCTCGGCGGCGCGCAGGAGGACGGCGTTGGCGACTCCGTCCGGGCCGCAGACGATGTTGGCGCACCAGTGGATGCCGTAGGACCGGTACACGTACAGGTGGCCGGCAGGTCCCCACATGGTGCGGTTGCGGGGTGTCGGCCCTCGGTAGGCGTGGCTGGCGGGGTCGGCGGTCCCGCCGTAGGCCTCGACCTCGACGATGCGGGCGGCCCGCCCATCGTCGCGCACGAGCAGCATGCCGAGAACCTCCGGCGCCACCTCGCTGGACGGCCGGGCGAGATCGCAGCGGGCGACAGCTCGTCCCGCCGGCGCCCCGCCCAACCGCCTCCGCCCGGTCACGTCACCACTCCCGACCACCGCCCCGCCCAACCGCCTCCGCCCGGTCACGTCACCACTCCCGACCACCGCCCCGCCCAACCGCCTCCGCCCGGTCACGTCACCACTCCCGACCGCCGCCCCACCCAACCGCCCCCTGGTCACCCGACCACCACGCCGCCGCGCCCGCCCCCGCCGGCGGCGTCCCCGATGGCGCGGCGCTGCGCCGCCACGGTGGCAGCGAAGCGGGCCAGTTGGTCGGCGACGGGCCCTGGTCCTGCGCCGCCCGGGGTGGAGCGCCGTGTGACGGCGACGCCCGGGCCGAGCAGCTCGACGGCGGCGTCGCCGAGGGCAGGGTGCGCCGAGACCAGCTCCGCCAGCGGAACACGCCTTTCGACCGAATCCCTCACGAGCCCCGCTACGAGCGCGTGGGCTTCACGGAAGGGCATGCCTCGCTCGACGAGCCACTCGGCCAGGTCGACGGCTGCCCCCGTCGGGCCGTCGGCGGCCCGGCGCATCGCCGCCAGGTCGAAGGTGACGGTGGTGTACACGCCGGCGAGGGCGACCAGCCCGCCGCGCAGCTGGTCGACGGCGTCGAACAGCGGCTCCTTGTCCTCCTGCAGGTCCCGGTTGTACGACAGCGGGAGGCCTTTGAGGGTGGCGAGCAGCCCGGTCAGGTCGCCGATGAGGCGGCCGGCCTTGCCGCGGGCGAGCTCGGCGATGTCGGGGTTCTTCTTCTGGGGGAGCATCGAGCTGCCGGTGGCGTAGGCGTCGGCGAGGGTGGCGAAGCCCCACTCCTCGGTCGACCACAGCACGAGCTCCTCGCCCATGCGGGAGAGGTGCACGGCGGTGAGGGTGAGGGCGAAGAGGGCCTCTGCCACGAAGTCGCGGTCGGATACGGCGTCGAGGGAGTTCTCGAAGCGGCCGGCGAAGCCGAGGTCGGACGCCACCCCGTCGGGGTCGAGCGGCAGGGAGGAGCCGGCGAGGGCGCCGGCGCCGAGGGGTGACACGTCGAGGCGCCGGCGGGCGTCGGTGAGGCGGTCCACGTCCCGGGCGAGCGCCCAGCCGTGTGCCAGCAGGTGGTGGGCGAGCAGCACCGGCTGGGCGCGCTGGAGGTGGGTGTAGCCGGGCAGGTAGGCGTCGCCGGCGCTCTCGGCCCGGGCCGCCAGCACCTCCTCGAGGGCGACGACGAGACCTGCGAGCGCAGTCAGCTCCCGCTTGGCGAACAGGCGTAGGTCGGTGGCGACCTGGTCGTTGCGGCTCCGCCCCGTGTGGAGGCGGGCGCCGACGTCGCCGGCGATCTCGGTGACCCGGCGCTCGACGGCGGTGTGGATGTCCTCGTCGCCGGGCCGGAACCCGAAGGTGCCGTCGGCGAGCTCCACGCCGACGCGCTCCAGGGCGGCGAGGAGGATGGCGCCGTCGTCGGCTGACACCAGGCCGGAGCGCACGAGCCCCCTCACGTGGGCACGCGACCCGGTCAGGTCGTCCTCGGCGAGGCGGCGGTCGAAGGGGAGGCTGGCCGTGTAGGCGAGCAGCTCGTCGGCGGGCGTGTCGCCGAGCCGCCCGTGCCAGAGGGTCACGACCCGTTGGGCCCGCCGCTGCGCCCGGTGCCGCCCGCCGCCGGCGGGAGGGCGTTGACCTGGCGGGTGGCCCAGGTGGCCACGCCCAGGCCCCACAGGCGGACGAAGCCCTCGGCGTCCTGGTGGCGGAACCGGTCGGCCTTGTCGTAGGTGGCGAGGGAGTAGTCGTAGAGGCCGAGCTCGCTGCGCCGGCCGGCGACGATGCAGCGCCCGGGTGGCTCGCAGCGGAGGCGGACCTCGCCGGTGACGTATGTCTGGCTGGAGTCGACGAAGGCATCGAGGGCGTCCTTGAGCGGCGAGTACCACAGCCCGTCGTAGACGAGCTCGGCGTAGCGCGGCTCGATGCGCGCCTTCTCGTGGGCGATGTCTCGCTCGAGGGTGAGGTCCTCGAGGTCGGCGTGGGCCATGAGCAGGGCGAGGGCGCCGGGGCACTCGTAGATCTCGCGGCTCTTGATCCCGACGCGGCGGTTCTCGACCATGTCGATCCTGCC
>JAJZJY010000774.1 GCA_021809885.1 Actinomycetes bacterium | reverse complement strand
CTGGACCACGACCGCTGCCGGTGGGGTCGCGCCCGACACCCAGAACGGCGGCATCGGGTCGATCGCGCCCGGCCCCGAGCACACCGGGAACACCCACTGGCCCGGCTGCGGACCGCCGACCCCGAGCGTCGCCGTCGCCGACGCGCCCCCGGCTGAGTAGGTGCAGCCGTAGGGCTGGTTCGGGTTCGGCTTCCCTGGCGGCGGAGTGCTGTTTCCCGCCGTTGCCCAGCGCGAGTGCGCCGGAGGAGTCCAGTAGGTGTGGTCGGCCTGGATCGTGAGCTGACCCCCCGACGCCTGCACGGCAGCGGAGTTGTTCTGGCCGTCGCCATCAGCCGCCCACGACCGGCCTGGCCAGACCAACACGGGGCCGGCAGCCGCCACGACACCGACCGCGATCAGGAGCCCGGCGCGCATTTCCCGTCCGTCACCGTCTGCTTGGAGACTTTCCAGGTGCCACCCGAACGCACCAAGGTCGAGGTCACCCCGTCGTTCTCGGGCGAGGTGACCGGCGGCACCGGCTTGCCAGTCGCCTTGTAGACGAGCTCGGTGGCGCTGTAAGCGCAGTCGACGACCGTCGCCGAGTTCGACGAGACCGCTGAGACCTTCGGGTGAAGCGTCGTCGGCCCTCTGCCGACGATTCCTTGGCGTTGGTCAGCCAGGAGGTTGGCCTTCACGCTCTGGAGTTCGGGGTCGACCATCGTGGCTGCCAGCTGAGGATCCTCGGGATTCGCGTCCGCCAGCGCATGCTCGAAGGCCACCCACGCCGCGCGGTAAGCGGCGAGCACCTCAGCCTGCGACGGGTCACTCGACGAAGTCGACCTCGACGGTGCCGTACTGGGTCGGGTGGACGTGTCCGGCGACGCGGAATGGCCGCTGCCGCAAGCCGCGAGGAGCACCGCGCCAGCAGCCAAGAAGGTCACGGACACGAGTAGGCGGGTTCCGGTACCACCTCGGCGCTTCCTATCTCCACCTCGCCCGGCTGGGCCCAGCCTCATGTGTGACCGCCTTCACCTGCGCTGCATCGTCCTCGACTACGAAGCCGGTACACCGATCGCGGCGGGAAGAACCCGGGTCAAGGCGCCGGGAAGCACCCAGCGACACGGAGACACCGACCCACCGGAAACGCTAAAGCCCGGAGGTGGCCGCGCGCCTGCTGGGGTCACTCGTAGTAGTCGCACTACCAGGTAAGCGGTAGCCTTGCGATATGCGGACCGCGGTGTCCGACCCCGCAGCAGCCCGGCGGGCCGAGCTCGCCGCCTTTCTTCGAGCCCGCCGCGCCGACGTCCGCCCCGAGGCGCTCGGCATCGACCCTCTGCCCGGCCGGCGCAACACCCCTGGGCTCCGGCGCGAGGAACTGGCCGCGGCCGCCGGAGTCAGCGTCGGGTGGTACACGTGGCTCGAACAAGGACGCCCGGCCGACCCGAGCCCCCAGGTCATCGATGCACTTGCCCGAGCACTGAAACTCGACCCCGAATCGCACCGCCACCTCCGACACCTCGCCGGGCTCGCCGTGCCCGAGATCGGCCATATGACCAACGGCGTCGGTCCGCAGCTCACTCGGCTCCTCGACACCCTCGAACCCGCCCCCGCATGCCTGATCGACCTGCACTTCGACTTCGTCTCGTGGAACCGCCCCTTCACAACCATCTGGGCGCCAGAAGCACTTCCCGCCGATCGCTGCAACCTGATGTGGCTCTACTTCGCCAAGGGCACCGCCGCCTGCATGAGCGTCGGCTGGGAGGAACGTGGTCGTCGACTCCTCGGCCAGTTCCGCGCTGCCGCAGCCGAGCACCCCGCAGACGCCCGCTTCGCCGAGCTCGTCAACGCACTGACGAACGAAAGCGACCGATTCGCCGCCAGATGGGCCGACAACCGCGTCGAGAAAGCACTCACCGGCCAGATCGCCATCCGTCGACCACCAGTCGGGATCATTCGCCTCGACGTCACCGAGCTCACCGTCGCCGCCCAGCCGTCGCTCACGCTCTGTATTCAGGTCCCCAGTCGCGACAGCGACAAGCGAAAGCTCCGCCAGGTCACCTGATCTCAGCGCAGAGCGAAGCGATCCTCTGGACATCGGCTCCGCTCGAACGTCCGACGATCCGGGCACAAGCTGCTCGATCGCGAACCTGCTCAGCAGCAGTCACCGTCTCGCGAGCCCTCAATGCCCTCTCGAACTGACCAGGTGCCCACGACCAACGGCACGGCCGGGTCGATTGCCCAGGCGATGGAGCCGCTGCCGTGGCAGCCAATCCACCAAGCCACCGCAGCAGCCACGCGCCGCACATCAGGCTTCAGTTCCTCTTCACCGATTGCCGTGCCGAGTCGAGACTCGCCGAGACGTTGCTCGGCGTAGCCGAGGACGGGTACCGGCGCCCGTGCTGGCAGCGGTGAGGCCCGGGCGCCGTCGTGGCAGGAGCGTTCGTCGACGGCAATTGCTTGAGATCGAGGCCGCAGCGCTTGTTGCAGACGGGAATTCGCTCCTCGAGCGAGCTGAGCATCCTCAGCCCTTGGCGAGGTCGGCGACACGCTACTCCGCAAAGGCAACGTCGACGCAATCACGGTTCCCTTCTCTCCGCCACGGGTTGGCGGCAGCGGAATGCCGCACCACCGTGCCGAACAAGCAGGAGCCGTAGTACGTCAACGCTCTTGTGCGGCGGACCGACTGCCGTCGAGCAGTTGACGCAGCATGTAGGGCAGGATCCCACCATGACGGTAGTAGACAGCCTCGGCAGGCGTGTCGACGCGCACGATGGCGTCGAAGGCGGCCCCGCCGGCCTCGACGCGGACCGTGACGGGGACGTCGCCCCCGTTGAAGGCGCCGATGCCGGTGATATCAAAGTTCTCCTCACCGGTGAGACCGAGCGAGCTGGCGCTGTGGCCTTCTGGGAACTGCAACGGCAGCACTCCCATCCCGACAAGGTTCGAGCGGTGG
>JAJZJY010000773.1 GCA_021809885.1 Actinomycetes bacterium | reverse complement strand
CGATCTCACGACCTCCCTGGTCGCGTCGTCCGGCTACCTGGCGATCTTCCTCCTCTCGGTGATGCAGTCCTGCTGCGTGCCGACGTCGTCGGAGCTGACCCTGGGCTTCGCAGGCTACCTGGCGTTCACCGGCAAGCTGAGCCTCCCCGGCGTGATCCTGGTCGGCGCCTCGGGCGAGATCGTGGGCGCCTACGCCGCGTGGCTCATCGGTCGTTACGCCGGCCGGGCGTTCGTCGACCGGTGGGGTCGGTACATCCTCCTCACCCACCACGACCTCGACCGGGCGGAGAACTGGTACCGGCGCCATCCCCGCTGGGGGGTGTTCGGGAGCCGGCTCCTGCCTGTGATCCGCAACTTCGTAGCCGTGCCGGCGGGCGTCGCCGAGGTGCCCGCCGTGCGCTTCGGCATCCTGACTGCCCTCGGCTCCTTGGTCTGGGACGGAGCCATGGCCCTCATCGGCTACGGGCTCGGAAGCCAGTGGCACGCCGTCATGCACGGCGTCAGCGACGCCGGCTACGTGATAGGGGCACTCGCCGCCCTCGCCATCGTCGCCGTCATCGCCCACCGGTGGCGCTCCTACAAGCGCTACAGCGCTGCCGAGCGTGCCGGCGGGCCTGCCCGCTTCGCCGCCGGCGCCGCGGCGGCTTCCCAGAAGCGCCCGCAGCGCCCTCGGGACCCCGTTGCCGACGTCCTGCCCGGCCGGCTGCCGCCGGCCGGCTCGGCGGTGCGGGTGGTGCGCCCCGGGGCGGCCGACGAGCCGCCCCGGTGAAGGGCGTCCAGCAGTCTCCCCGGTGAAGCGGCCTCAGTCGCCCCGGTGAAGCGGCCTCAGTCGCCCCGGTGAAGCGGCCTCAGTCGCCGTCAGCGGCTTTGAGGGCCTCCGCCACCGGGCGGGCGACCGTCCATCCCTGCGGCGCCAGGTGGTGCTCCGCCGCCCACGTCGCCGTGAGCTCGTCGGCTCCGGCGTGCCGCAGGAGGCGCTCACCGATCCGGTCGTGGGTGAGATAGGCGGCAGCCCGCCTCCGCCACGACCTCACTGGGGCCCCGCTCCCGGCGGAGACCATCCGCTCCCGGCCGACCACCATGGCCGCCAGCGTGACCGCCACGCGGGCGAGGGTGCCGAGGCCGGCTTCGACCTTGCCCACGTCGTGCAACAGGGCGGCGGCTGCCACCGGGCGGGTGGCGGGGACACCGTCGCCGGAGAGCCGGGCGATCGTGTCCCGGGCGACGCCGACGGCGTGGCGGCGGTCAGGCCCGGACATGCGCTGCCACAGCGCCAGCTCGCCGGGGAGCAGCAGGGAGCGTGCCCAGGCCTCGTCGGCGGGCACGGGGCCCGCCGGCGACAGCGCGCCGAGGAAGCGAAGCGCCAGATGCCGAAACGAGCCGAGCTCTCGCGTACGCACTCCCCCCGATCGTAGCGGCGTCCCCCATGGAGTCGGCCTCTGCCATGAGGGGTACGGCTCCGGTGGCATGGACGTCCTCGTGATCGCCCTGGGCCTCGGCTCAGCCCTGTTGCTCGCCGTCGGCTTCGCCGTCCAGCAGCGGACCGCCGAGCAGATGCCCCGGTCCCACCGCCTCGAACCCCGCCTCCTCCTCGACCTCGTCCACCGCCCGGTGTGGCTGGCCGGCATCGCCGCCATGGTCGGTGGCCAGCTGCTCGGAGCCGCGGCGCTCGGCCACGGCGAGCTGACCCTTGTGGAGCCGCTCATGGCCTCCAACGTGCTCTTCGCCCTTCCACTGGCCGCGGCCTGGCACAAGCGCCGGCTCGGGCGTAGGGAGTGGCTGGGTGCCATCGTGCTCATAGCTGGCCTCGCCGTCTTCGTCCTGGCCGCCGACCCGGGCGCCTCGCGCCGGACGCTGGTGCCGGCGGCGCTCTGGGTGGAGGCCCTGGTGCCCATCTTCCTCGTCGTCTCCGGGTTCGTGGCCCTCGGCCGGCGCCACCCCGACCCGGCACGCCAGGCCACCCTCCTGGCCGCCGGTGCAGGCACGCTCTACGGGCTGCAGGACGCCCTGACGCAGCGAACCCTGCAGCTCGGCTTCACCTTGACCATGCTGGAGACATGGCAGCCATACCTGCTCGTGGCGGTGGCCGTGGTCGGGCTGCTCCTGGCACAGAGCGCGTACCAGACGGCGCCGCTGTCGGCATCGCAGCCGGCCATGGCGATCGCCGAGCCGATCACCGGGATCGCGCTCGGTGCCGGTCTCCTCGCCCAGGGCCTGCGCCTCGGTCCGCTCCCGCTCGCCTTCGAGCTGGTCGGCATCGCAGGCATGGTCACCGGTCTGCTCCTCTGCGCCGGCTCACCCGTCGTGGCAGCCCGGGCGGTGTGAGCGTGTGCGCCCGCTGAGCTACACCTTCGCCGTGCTGGCCGCCGGCGCCAACGCCGTCTCCTCGACGTTGCAGCGGCGGGCCAACATCGACGAACCTGACTCGGCCGCATTCACGCCGCAGATCATCCTCGACCTGCTCCGCCGGCCGGTGTGGCTCGGGGGCATCGTCGCCGTGATCGCCAGCTTCTTGTTGCAGGCTGCGGCGCTCGCTCACGGCGAGCTCGCCGTCGTCGAGCCCGTCCTCGCCCTCGAGTTGCCGTTCACGCTGGGCCTGGCGAGCGTCGTCTTCCACCGGCGCATGCGGTTCCGTGAATGGTCCTCGGCGATCCTCCTCGCCGGCGGCGTGGCGCTGCTCCTCGTGACCCTCCGCCCCTCCGGGGGCACGCCCGACATCGCGTTGTGGAAGTGGGGAGCGGCTGTGGCCGTAACGGCCGGCGCCGTCACGGTTCTCATCGGTTGGGGGATGCGATCCTCGGGCGACCGGCGCGCCGCCCTGCTCGGGATCGCGACGGGCACCTCGTTCGGCCTGACGGCGGCGTTGATGTCGAGGATGAGCGAGGCGGCCGCAAGCGGTCTTGGCACCATCTTCACGACCTGGCAGACCTACG
>JAJZJY010000772.1:1407-2946 GCA_021809885.1 Actinomycetes bacterium | reverse complement strand
TGACAGATGTCGTGGCGGTGCTCCATGACGCGGGCTACCCGGTCGCGTCAATGGTGATCGCGGACCCGACCGAGGCCAACGGGGTCAATGACCGTTCCCAGCTTGCCGCCGCCGAGGCTGTGCTCCGCCGGCGCACCAACGAGCACTGGATGCGCGCTGGGGTCAACATGCTCGACCCTGCGCATACGTACCTGGACTCGACGGTCGTGCTCGCTCCCGACGTGACGCTCTACCCGGGCACGATCCTGCAGGGCTCGACGAGGGTGGCCACAGGAGCGGAGGTGGGGCCCAACAGTCATCTGGTCGATTCATCGGTCGGTGCCAGGGCTCAAGTTCGCGCGACCTCTGCCGAACGGGCGACGATCGGCGAGGAGGCCGATGTCGGTCCCTGGGTCTGGCTCGCACCAGGTACGGTAGTAGCTCCAAGATCTGTCGTCCGGCCTTCATTAGGCGCTTCCAACCCAGAGGGAGACGGGCCAAGTGGAAGTTTTCTCTAAGCACAGGCTCCAGCTCTATACCGGCCGCTCGCACCCCGCCTTGGCTGCGGCGATAGCGGCTCACCTGGGGATCGGGGTGGGTGACTGCGAGATCGTCGACTTCCCCGACGGCGAGGTGCGCGCCCGCTACGGCGATTCGGTGCGGGGCGCTGACATGTTCATCCTGCAAACGCATGCGCAGGCGGGGGACCGTTCCGTGAACGACCTCCTTATGGAGCAGTGGGTGATGATCGACGCCGCCAAGCGGGCCTCGGCAAAGCGCATCACCGCCGTCTGTCCCCGCTATGGCTATGGGCGCCAGGACCGCAAGTCTCGCGGGCGCGAGCCCATCACCGCCCGCATGGTGGCAGACTTCTTCAGGAGCGCCGGGGCCGAGCGGATCATGACGGTCGACCTCCATTCCGGCCAGGTGCAAGGCTTCTTCGACGGGCCGGTCGACCACCTGACTGCGACCAACATCTTGATGGACCACCTCCAGCAGCAGCTGGAGGGTGACTTCGTGATGGTCTCGCCCGACACGGGCAGGACCAAGGTGGCTGAGAAAGCGGCGCGAAGCGCTGGCGACCGCGACATAGCGTCGGTCTACAAGCGCAGGAGCCGCGACCAGGTCGGCCGTGTGGAGGCACTCGACGTGATGGGCCACGTCCGGGGCCGGCCCTGCGTGCTGATAGACGACGAGATAGACACCGCGAGCACGCTCTGCGAAGCGGCCAAGCTCCTCTACGACAAGGGCGCGACCGACGTTTGGGCGACGGCGACGCACGGTGTGTTCTCCGACCCGGCGATCGACCGGCTCAAAAATTCGGGGATATCTCGGGTGATCGTGACCGACACGGTTCCGTTGCCTCCTGAGAAGCAGCTGGACATGATCGAGACGGTGTCAGTCGCGGAGACCTTCGCCGATGCCATCCGCGCGGTGTTCGAGGAAGGGTCGGTCTCCGAGCTTTTTGGCGGCGACAACCAGACCTGATCCCCTCCCGACGAGGCACTGGGCCGGCCAACTGGGCCAGGTGCGGGCCGGCCTACCTCTCCGAGCGGCTAT
>JAJZJY010000772.1:0-1397 GCA_021809885.1 Actinomycetes bacterium | reverse complement strand
CGACAACCAGACCTGATCCCCTGACGGCGCACCGGCCCGACCAACTGGACCAGGTGCGGGGCCGGCCCTCCGCTCAGAGCGGCTATCCTGGCCCGCTGGCCCGTACGACAGGGCCGAGGAGACTAGGCCGACGAGACTGGGCTAACGAGACCGGGCCGACGAGACTGGGCTGACGAGACTGGGCTGACGAGAGGAACGCGGAGGCAACGATGGCAGAGATGACGCTGGTGGCCGAGACTGGCCGGCCCCGTGGTTCGGCCGCCTCGAGGCGGCTTCGGCACGCTGGCCGGGTGCCCGCGGTCGTTTACGGGCACGGCATGGAGCCCCTCGCGGTGTCGGTCGGCGCGCGCGACCTCCGGACTGCATTGCTGCACGGGTCCAACCAGGTCCTGACCTTGGAGGTGGGTAAGGACCGGCACATGGTCCTGGCCCGCCAGCTCCAGCGCCACCCCGTGCGCCACACCGTCTCGCACGTCGACTTCCAGGTCGTGAGGAGCGGCGAGGTCGTGAGCGCCGAAGTGCCCGTCGTGCTCGTGGGTACCGCATCACAGGTTGAGATGGCCCATGGTGTTGTCGAGCACGTTCTCAGCACCCTCACGGTCCACACTACGCCAGGTCAGATCCCTTCGGAGGTCGAGGCCGACGTGAGCGCGCTCGAGGTTGGGGGGGCGGTCCGGGTGCGCGACCTCCTGCTGCCCGAAGGCGTCACCACTGATGTCGACCCTGACGAAGCTGTCGTAATCGCAACGGTGACCAGGGCGGCGGCAGCGGGCGCCGAAGGCGAAGGCGGCGAGGCCGCCGAGCCGGCCACCGCCGAGGAGGGCTGAGCCAGCCTGGTTTGGGGCCGCAAATCGGCGGGAACGGCCGGCGTCGACCTGTTGGCGGTCGGCCTCGGTAACCCGGGGCACCAGTACGAGAAGACCCGCCATAACGTCGGGGCTGACGTCGTTGGGCTCCTGGCCGAGCGCCATGACGGGCACCTCCGCAGCGGCAAGGAACTCGCCCTCGAGGCCGAGGTGAGGGTGGACGGGAAGCGTTTGGCGCTGGCGTTCCCACAGACCTACATGAACGAGTCAGGCCGTTCCGTCGCCCGCCTCGTCCGGCGCTTCAATGTCGATGACCTTTCGCGTCTCGTCGTAGTCCATGACGAGCTCGACCTGCCTACGGGCGTCGTTCGGGTGAAGGCCGGCGGTGGCCTCGCCGGCCACAATGGCCTCAAGAGCATCAAGGCCTGGCTGCGGAGCGACGAGTTCCTCCGAGTCCGGGTAGGGATCGGGAAGCCACCTGGGGGAAAGGACGGCGGGGTTGGCCATGTCTTGTCGGTGCCGACCCGGGCCGAGCGCGCCAAGCTCCAAGATGCCGTCTCCACTGCAGCCGACGCCGTCGAGGTGCTGTTG
>JAJZJY010000771.1 GCA_021809885.1 Actinomycetes bacterium | reverse complement strand
AGGCGGTCAGCCGCCTGCCACAGGGCGACGACAGGCGCCAGAGCGGCCATCTTGTTGCGTTGCGGGGCGCCGAGGAAGTGCCACCGCACCCCGGGAGGGGAAACCTGCGCCTTCGCCAGCAGTTCCCGGGCGTAGTTCTCGCCGCATTCCTGCAAGCCGGCCGCTGCGGCGGCCCGGACCGCCTCCACTCCGAAGCCCTTGGTGACAGCGACGATCTTTACCCGATGGGGGTCCCCGACCGCGGAGATGCGCGCTCGCACCCCGGCGAGGCGACGAGCCACATCCTCCTCGTCGATCCAACGATCAACTCCGGCGTGCACGCTGCCGGCTACTTGAGGAAGTCCGGGACGTCGAAGTCGTCGTCAGCGAGGGCGTCCCCCTCCAGCGCCTCGAGCTCCCGGTCCTCGTCGAGGCCGAGGCTGCCACCCCGCGCCGACGGCGCCATGCCCGAGTTGTCGAAGCCTGCAGCGATCACCGTGACCCGGACCTCGTCCCCCATGGCATCGTCGATGACCTGGCCAAAGATGATGTTGGCGTCGGGATGGGCGACACCGTGGATTATCTCGGCGGCCTCGTTGACCTCGAAGAGGCCCAGGTCGCTTCCGCCGGCGATGTTGAGCAGGATCCCCCGCGCCCCTTCTATCGACGCCTCCAGCAACGGTGAGGTGATCGCGAGCTTCGCCGCCGTCAACGCCCGGTTGTCCCCCGACGCCGTGCCGATGCCCATGATGGCAGTGCCGGCGTTGCTCATGATCATCTTCACGTCGGCGAAGTCGGTGTTTATCAGGCCGGGTGTGGTGATGAGGTCGGTGATGCCCTGCACGCCCTGCAACAGGATCTCGTCGGCCATCTTGAAGGCGTTCACCATCGAGGTCTTGTCGTTGGACACCGTGAGTAGCCGGTCGTTGGGGATCACGATGAGCGTGTCGACGGCGGCCTTGAGGCGCTGGATGCCGAGCTCCGCCTGCTCCGAGCGGCGCCGGCCCTCGAACGAGAACGGGCGGGTTACCACCCCGATCGTAAGAGCCGAGAGGGATTTGGCGATCTCGGCGACGACGGGAGCACCGCCCGTGCCGGTCCCACCGCCCTTGCCGGCGGTGATGAACACCATGTCGGCGCCCTTCAGGACCTCCTGGATCTCCTCTTGGTGCTCCTCGGCCGCCTGACGACCCACCTCCGGGTCGCTGCCGGCGCCGAGCCCACGTGTGAGCTGCCGCCCGATGTCGAGCTTCACGTCGGCGTCACTCATGAGCAACGCCTGCGCGTCGGTGTTGACGGCAATGAACTCGACCCCCTTCAGCCCGGCATCGATCATGCGGTTGACCGCGTTGACGCCGCCGCCGCCGATCCCGACGACCTTGATGACGGCGATGTAGTTCTGAGCGGATCCGGGCATGCGGGTGCCTCCAGGGCGCATCAACGGGCCGGGACGGACGGGGTCGCCGGGGTGGGCTTCGGATGGGACGGCCAACGCGCCACGGCGATGGCACGCTGACGGCGGGCTGTGGCATCGGGTCCGCGCCCGGCACCGCTGCGCCGTCGAGTGCGATGCACCGTGGTGCGGGCAGGGATCGTGTGGGCCTCCGAGTAGAGCAGCCCCGACCCGTCGGTCAGGGTACGCCATGCGGGAACGAAGGCGGCCCACGGCCATTCCCTCGATGTCAACATGAGGGTCCGCGCGTAGGCCCCGCGTCGTCCGGCGGACAGTACTGGCGACCGGGTGCACGAATCAAGAGCAGATCCCAGCAGGACGGTCATGCAGACCTTCACCCTTGGCCCGTCCCGGTCGCAGCCGCCCCCGAGGCGGCACTCGCCCGTGCGGCGCGCGCTCCTCTCGGCGTCACTGCCGGCCGGTCGGCGACCTCGAGGTCGACGGCGCCGGCGTCGTGCAACGCCCCGGACGCTGCGAGAGCCTGGAGCACGTGCAACTTGGCGCTGAGATCCCGCAGCGTGCCGAAGGTGACTGTCGTGGCACCGCCGGCGATGACGGCGATCGCCGTGCCGGCGCTGGCGTCGACGCGCGTCGCCGAGAGGTGGTCGGCGTCGAGGGCAGCGGCGAGGGCCAGTGCCGGTCCCAGCGCTGGGCCGCCGGCGCCGGCGACCCCGCCGGCAGCTCCCCTTCCCGCTCCGGTGGGCGCTCCGGGCGAGCCCGGCAGCCAACCCCCGACTGGTATTGCACCACCTACGCCTGCGAGAAGCGGCAGGCCGTTGACCTCGGCCGGCTCGTCGGCGAGCACCCGCCCAGTCACGTCGACGAGGGCCACCGGCCCCGGCGCAGCCCCGGCGGCGGCCACCTGGGCGACGGCGACCCGCTCGGTGAGGGTGATGCGAACGGTGCCAGGCCAGTGGCGGTGCACGACGGCGGTCCTCACCCACGGCAGCCCTTCGAGACGCCGTGCCGAGCGCCCCGGCGCGACGTCCACGAGCGGCTCGCCCCGGCGGATGCCGGCCGCCTGCATCAGCACCGCAGGGCCGGCCTGGTCGGGGCCAGAGACCATCACGCGTCTGACGCCGAGCAGCGACGAGTGCAGCGCTGCGAACCCGCCGCCAACCAGCGTCCCGACGATGAGCAGGCCGAGGAGGACCTTTCGGCTCCGTCTCCGCTGTGCGCGCTCGACTTCAACTCGACGTTGACGTATGCGAGGGTCGATGGGTAGCGCGCCCTCGATCGCCCGGTCCGGGGGTGTCGCCGTTCTCATCCGGTCGGTCCTCCCTTGACCACACCTCGACTCGACGTCGAGGGTTCGAACCCGATCAGGCGGATCTCGGTGCGGAGCTCGACACCGAAGCGCTCCTCCACCCGGGACTGCACCTGCCGCAACAGCCGGTGCACGTCGTCGGCGGAGCCGCCTGGGTCCGCCTGGATGAAGTTGGCGTGCTTGGCCGACACCACGGCGGTCCCGAGCCGGTAGCCCTTCATGCCTGCCGCCTCGACGAGCGCCCCGGC
>JAJZJY010000770.1 GCA_021809885.1 Actinomycetes bacterium | reverse complement strand
TTCAAGCTCGCTGACCACACCGCGACGAGTCTCAGGTCGCGACTCGAACTGCTGGACGAGGTTCTCGGCACCCACACGTAGTCTGTGTGGCGGCTGCCGACTGCCGAAGCTGCCAACGCCCTAGACATGCTGAACGAGGCCCTTCTCTGGGGGTGACGGATGGTGGCTCGCAGAACGTTGCTGAGATCAGGTCGGAGTCGGCGACTTAGCCATCAGCGGGACCCGGTTGCCGCTGCAGCACGTTGGTGCGAGACGGCAAGGGTCCGTCAAGCGCGCCCTTCCGATCTCCTGGCCGCCTGGCCGAATACTGACGCGGGGATCGCCGACTGCGCGAGTGAACTCGGGTGGCCGCCTTGAGCGCGCCATCTCCATGGACTTTGACGCCATCCTGCCTGGCTCGCACGGTGCCACCATCGGG
This sequence comes from Actinomycetes bacterium, assembly GCA_021809885.1. Lineage (GTDB taxonomy): Bacteria > Actinomycetota > Acidimicrobiia > Acidimicrobiales > Palsa-688 > JAKAQB01. The sequence goes on along the minus strand of JAJZJY010000770.1, from coordinate 2,537 downwards.
CCCCCCAGACACCACGTCCGAACGGTTGCCAGCATCGCGGCATCAGCCATCGCCAAAGGACGCGCCCACACCGGCTGCGAGGGCATGGTCGAGGCGCTCGACTACCTCGTGGATCTCCGCTTCCGTCGTGCCCCGGCCGAGACTGAACCGGATCGCCCCCATCCCGACCTCGGGCAGCACGCCCATCGCCTGGAGGACAGGCGAGAGCTCGACTGACCCGGCATTGCAGGCGGAGCCCGTGGAGGCCGCGACATCATCGAGCGCCGCCAGGACATCCACCCCGACGCGACCGACGAATGAGACGCTGAGCGTGTTCGGCAGTCGCTGCACCGGATGGCCGTTGAGCGCGACGCGCTCACCGAAGCGGGTCTGGAGTAGGCTCCAGAAGAGGTCGCGCAGGCGGCGGACCTCATCCATCGGGCCGAGGTCAGCGGCCAGCTCGCACGCCGTGCCCAGAGCGGCCACCAGGAGCGCACTCTCGGTCCCGGCCCGGCGCCCGACTTCGTGGCCCGCCCCGTGGATGAGTGGCTCGAGGCGCACGCCCCGGCGGATGTACAGGGCGCCGACCCCTTTGGGCGCGTAGAGCTTGTGTCCCGCGATCGAGAGGAGGTCGACGCCGAGCTGGTCGACCTTCGTCGGGATCTTGCCGACTGACTGGGCGGCATCGGTGTGGAGCAGGACTCCGCGCTCGCGGGTGATGGCGCTCACGGCCTCAATCGGTTCGATCGTCCCCACCTCGTTGTTCGCGTGCATGACGCTTACGAGGATCGTACGAGGTGTGATCGCCCGGCGCAGGTCATCCGGGTCGATGCAACCGGTGCCATCCACGTCAAGGTAGGTGACGTCCGCTCCCAGGCGCTCCAGGAAGTGGGCAGTCTCGAGGATTGCAGGGTGCTCCACAGTGGTCGTGATGATGTGCTTGCCGCGACCGCGCAGTGGGAGCAGGACGCCGCACAGGGCGAGATTGTCGGCCTCGCTCCCCCCGCTCGTGAAGACGATCTCGTCGGGGGCGCAACCGAGCAGAGACGCCACTTGGGCGCGCGCCCGATCGACGATGGTGCGGGCCGCCCGACCGCCTGCATGCGTCGCGGATGGGTTGGCGTAGGGGCCGTCGAGCAGGGGCCGCATCACCGCCACCACCCGCGGGTCGATCGGGGTGCTGGCGTTGTAGTCGAGATAAATCTCCTCCACGGTCAAACCGGCGACTGTCCGACCGCGACCGGCAGGCCGGCGGAGCGCCACTCCGGGAAGCCGCCGTCGAGCCGGCGGGCGCGCCTCCCGTTCCGTTGCAGCAGAGCGACACCCTGAGGCGCCAGGGCGCAGAACGGTCCCCGGCAGTAGGCGACGACCTCGGTCGCCGCGGGGAGATCTGCCAGGCGGGCCTCGAGCTCCTCGAGCGGCAGCGAGAGCGCACCGGCGATGTGGCCGGCACGGTACTCCTCGGCTGGGCGCAGATCGAGCACGATCGCGTCACCGAGCTTGACTCTCTGGAGCAGTTCCTCGCGACTCACGAGCTCCAGGGGATCCGCGTCCCCGAGATAGGCAAGGGCGGCTCGACCGGTCTCGGCAAGGTGGTCAGCGGCGAACGTCTGGACTGCTACCAGTAGACCGTACACGTCGGCGTCGGCGAGCCGGTAGATAACGCGCGTACCTTGGCGCCGGGCCACGACCAGACCGGCACGGCGCAGTACCTGCAGGTGGGCGGACGCGAGCCCGACCGTGATCCCGGCGCGCCCCGCCAGGAGGTCCACGCTCCGCTCCCCTTGGGCGAGCAGTTCGACGATCTCCACCCGGTGGGGGCTGGACAGGGCCTGCCCGATGCGGGCGAACTGCTCGTTGAGAGCGGTCTTGGGGTCGGCCTTGACCGCCGCCCGTTCAGGGCGATCAAGCGGCATGTTGTTCATCTCTGCTCTCGCATCCAAAGCCCTCGAGCGACTCCCCGAGCCATCATTCTGATATTCTAACGATACTTTGAAGACAGGGAAAGCGAGGCACTCCCGGCATCCGGTTGGAGGAGGGCCCTGTCCGAGGCCGCAAGGAGACCCAAGCAATCCATGAAGGCTCTCATCATCCTCAATGATCCGCCCTACGGCACCGAACGGTCGTACAACGGGTTGCGCCTGGCCCTGTCACTCGCCAAGACCAAGGACACCGAGTTGCGCCTCTTCCTAATGGCCGATGCGGTGGTCTGTGCCAAGGTCGGTCAGAAGACGCCGGAGGGCTACTACAACCTCGAGCGCATGCTGCGCGGGCTGGCCGCCAGGGAGGTCCCGGTCGGGGCTTGCGGGACCTGCATGGATGCGCGGGGCGTGACCGACGAGGAGCTGGTGGCCGGTGCGCACGGCTCGTCCATGGCCGAGCTCACAGAGTGGACGCTCTGGGCTGACAAGGTGGTGAGCTTTTGAGGGCAGGGTCCGCCCCGGGCGGTGCCGCCAGGGGCATCTTCAGTTCGGATCGCGCCGCGCCGGTGAGTGGAGGGTTATTGCCATGGCCGTGAGGGTGGTCATCGTCGGTGGTTCATTTGGTGGCCTGACCAC
>JAJZJY010000769.1 GCA_021809885.1 Actinomycetes bacterium | reverse complement strand
CCCGGGAGCGCCTCGCCGCTGTCCTCGACGAGGGCCTCCAGCCGGACAACCCGCTCGATGTGTGGGGCACGGGCGCCGACGCCACCGCCGTGTTCACCGAGAGCATCCTCGCCCTCGCCGACGACCCCGACACGGCGGCAACGGTGCTCACCGTCGACCTGGTGCCCGAGGTGGAGCGCGACGACTCCTACGAGGACGCCGCTCTTGCCGCCTTCGCCCGCACCTCGTCGCCGCTCGCTGTGCTCTCCAACCTGCCGAGCGCCATCCACCTCCCCACCGCCCGCTCCTTGCGCGCTGCCGGTGTCCCTGTGCTCGAGGGCACCGAGAGCGGCCTGCGCGCCCTCGGCCACCTCCTCTCGCTGGAGGGGCGGCGGCGGCGCCTGAACCTCGAGCCGCCGCCGCTCGACGCCGCCCGGCAGGCCCGGGGACTGGCGGCCCTGTCGGCCCCCGACGGTGTGGGCACAGCCCAGGGATTGGCGCTGCTCGGCGACTACGGCATCGCCGCCCCCGCCACGGTGGCTGTGGCGGACCTGGCCGGGGCGCTGGCCGCCGCCCTCGCCGTCGGCTATCCCGTGGTGCTGAAGACCGACCAGCCGGGCATCGCCCACAAGTCCGACGTCGGCGGGGTGGTGGTCGGCATCGCCGACGCCGGCGCCCTCCGGCACGCATACCAGACCATGAGCGGTGCCCTCGGTCCTCGGGCGGTGGTGATGGCGCTGGCTCCGCCGGGCGTGGAGCTGGCGCTCGGGATGGTGCGCGACCCTCTCCTCGGCCCCATGCTCGTCGTCGGTGCAGGAGGGGTGGACGTCGAGCTTCGAGGTGACCGGCGGGTCGCGCTGCCGCCGGTCGACGCTGCGGTCGCCGCCGAGCTCATCGACGGCCTAGCGGTCCGCCCGCTGCTCGACGGGTTCCGCGGCCGGCCGGCGGTGGACGTCGGCGCTGTCGCCGAGGCGGTGGCGGCCTTCGCGACGCTCGCCCACGAGCTCGCCGACGGGCTGGAGGCCGTCGAGGTGAACCCGCTGCGTTGCGGGCGGGGAGGACCGCTCGCCCTCGACGTCCTCGTCGTGGCACGGGCGAGAGCCGGCGAGCGGGACGCCTTTCCCCTAGATTGAACGATCAGTCAACCATGACGGGAGGGAACATGTACGGCCTGTCCGCCGACGACCTGGACCTGCAAGCCCGGGCGCGCTCGCTCGGCGACGAGCTCATCCCCTGGGAGGGCCACGCCGAGGCCAACGAAGGGCGGCTCCCCGACGACGTCGCCGCCCGGTTCCGGGCCCGCTGCGACGAGCTGGGCCTGCGGGCGACCAACATGCCCGTCGAGCTCGGCGGGGGCGGGGCGACCATGCTGCAGCAGGTGCTCGTGCAGGAGCAGGTCGGCAGGGTCACCAACGGGCTCATGTGGGTCGCCAGCACGCCGCCGCAGTGGTGGGTCGAGGTAGCCACGCCCTACCAGGTGGAGCGCTGGCTGCGCCCGACGGTCGCCGGCGAGCGCTCGGAGTGCTACGCCATCACCGAGGAGGGCGCCGGCTCGGACGTGACCGACCTCTCGGCCACCGTCGGGCGCGACGGCGACGGGTACGTCCTCGACGGTGTCAAGTGGCACGTGACCAGCTACAACCACGCCGACTACGCCTTCTTCGAGGGAGTCCTCGCAGACGGCCCGGGAGCCGGGCGCCACGCCCTCGTCGTCGTCGATCTCCCGAGCGACGGCGTGTCGGTGGTCCGCACCCCGGCCTACTCGCACACCCTGGATCATCACCACCCGGTCGTCGCCTTCGAGGGTGTCCGCGTGCCCGCCGCCAACCTCGTGGGTGGAGAAGGCGACGGCATGTCCTACTCCTACGCCTGGTTCCGCTTCGAGCGGTTCATGGTCGCCGCCCGCTGCGTCGGCGCCGCCGACCGGCTCCTCGCCGAGGCCACGGCCTTCGCCTGCGACCGCATCGTCGGTGGGCGCCCCATAGTCGACTACCAGCTGGTCGGGGCCATGCTAGCCGACTGCGCCACCGAGGTGTTCGCCGCCCGGAGCATGCTCTACGAAGCGGCGCGCGGCGTCGACGAGGGCCGGGACGTGAAGCTGCAGCACGCGCAGGCGTCGATGGTGAAGCTCGCCTGCTCGGAGATGGCAGGGAGGGTCGCTGACCGGGCGGTGCAGATCTTCGGCGGGCGCGGCTACATGCGTGAGAACGTCGCCGAGCGATTCTTCCGCGAGCTGCGCGTCGAGCGCATCTGGGAGGGCACGAGCGAGATCCAGCGCTCCATCATCGCCGCCCAGCTGGTCAAGCGCGGCCCCGCCGCCCTGGTCTCCGGGGCTCCCGCCGTGGTCTCCGGGACGGCTCAGGCGACGAGCGCGCCGACCGCCGCCGGCTCGTCAGCGGCAATGGTCCAGTCCACGACGTAGGTGGGCGGGACCCTGGGACCGACGCCGACAAGGTCCGCCGGCGCCAGAGCACGCCCGCAATCGGGGCACCAGCGCCACGCCCAGTCCACCACGCCACCGCAGTGCTGGCACATCACGGCCACCACCTCCTCGGCGCGCCCTCGCCAGTCGCCATCGCCTGGCGTGTCACGCCTTGCAGACCAACCGGGGCCGGAACGCTATCGCAAGGCCCCTTCACCGCGCAAGGCCCCAATGCGACAAACTGCTTTCTCGACCACCGGTGGCGGCGGCAACGGGGCCGGCGGCGGGCTCACGGCCGTCGCCGCGGCGGGCTCAGGGGACCCGAAGGCCGTCAGGCCCCGGTGAACAGCACCACGACTCGCTCGTCGCTGCCGACCGCACCGGCGCCCAGGAGCTCGAGCGCGCCGGCGAGGCCGGCGGTCCCCGTCGGGCTGGCGCCGTAGCCGGCGCGCCGGCCGAGGCCGTGCGCCTGGACGAGGAGGTCCTCGCCGGCGACCACCGGCCGGCCTCCGGTGCGCAGCATCGCAGCGACGACGGCGGCCCAGTCGTAGGTCT
>JAJZJY010000768.1 GCA_021809885.1 Actinomycetes bacterium | reverse complement strand
CCGCCACCAAGAACCCCGCCTCTAGGTGAGTGTGGATGACTGCGACGACTTCTCGTTGGAGGCGAAGGATCAGCGACGGACTCGTCATGGACGTGGCGTGTCGCTCACCGATCGTGATCCTCGACACAACGGACGGTCCAGTACCGGTTCGGCGTCCTCTTCTGGGCAAGGCCTGGCTGCCGCCACGACCACCCACGCCAACGCGCTGCGGCAGGCAGACGCCGAGTTGGTTGACCGCCAGGGCGGCGACTTCCCCCAGCGAGACCTGCTCGCACGGCGCCTTGCTTGTCGCCCGGTGCAACGACGCCTACCGCAAGGCCTCCTACCGCACCCCCAAGCAGTTCAACGCCGCGGTGCCCGAGCGCCTTGACGCAATCGACGGCCGAACTTGCCGGCTCTACGCGACCACGCGTGGTCGCCAGCTGCATCATGGCGAGCTGCCGTCCACGGCAACAACATTCCGTGCACCAACAGTCCCTGACGCGTAGACGTCGCTCAACGAGACAGTCGGCCCGAGCCCGGTGCCCGAATTGCTGGCGCGAAGATGAGCTGTGCCGTCGGTAGACCAGCTGACGTGGAGCGGGGATGTTGAGGCGGCAGCCTGGATAACCTCACGCCTTACCGACCATGAAAACCGTGTTACCGACATCGTGCCGTCCGGGTTCGATGCCTATGCACGGCTCCTCCATCCCGGGGAACAACCCGCTCGTGGGCGCCCTCCCGGACCGGTGCGCTGGCATGAGATCGCCGCGTGGAGCGGTACCGAGGTGGCGCCGCTTTCGCAATTCCATTCGGTCGCCCTTCCGGAGCATCCCGTCGACACTTCGCCTCCGTGGCGATACCCGCATGGTCCCCGCCAGGGAACGCTCACGCCAGCAGACTCGGGAAACCTGATCGACATCCTTCGCACGTACACCGCCACCCCGGAGTCCTGTTGGTTCTGCCTTGGTTCGATGTACGGCTACGAGCCTGTCGTGGTCCTCGCTGACGGCATGCGGCGCTACGACCTGATGAACCCGCCGGAAGGCGGACGCCTCGTGGTCGAGACGCCCATGCCCAAGGAGGCCTATGCGCGATCCAAGCTGCAGTTGTCGAACACCACGTATCTTTTGTACCGAGGCCCGATCGCAACAGCTCTCACTGGCTACCCAGGACGTCCGCTGAACAAGACGGCAAACCTGTGGTGGCCAGAGGATCGAGCGTGGTGCGTCGGCACGCACCCGGAGCTCCTTTGGACCTACGTCGCTGGTTCCGAGGAGCTCGTCTCCCGACTCGTTGCCGAGTCTGCCCTCGAAGTCGTCCAGGTGACCGAGGATGCAACCGTCACCTACGTCGAGCCCTGGATCCTGGAGCGGGCCGGCGAGGTCGTCGATGAGGCTCTGGAGTACGGGGATGCCGCGCTCTCGACGTCGATGGGGACCGTCGACGTCTCAGCGCGCCGAGACAGGGAGTCCCAGTCCACGAGGCTCGAAGTGGACTGGCATTCGATCCTCGGCTTTGGCGGCGACCGTGAAGGCAGGACCGTCCGAGGTGCCGACGGCAGCCCGAACGTTCGAGAGGAGATGGCTGCGTTCGTGTCTCGGTGGGTCGTCGCGCTCGTGGGTGAGTGGGACCCATGCTGAGAGGGACAGAAGCCCGAGTTCCGCAGTTGGCAGGCTACGCAACCGCAGCTACTTGGGCGAGGTGTCCTTCCGCGACGTCTGTCACCAGCCCGACGAGTCCCTCGTCGACTCGGTGCTCTTCGACAAGGCCCAGGCATTGCTCGCCGAACGCGGCGAACGCCGTGACCGGCGCATGGCCCAGGCCCATCCCGCCTGCCTGCTCTCTGGGCTCGTCGCCTGCGGGCACTGCCACCACAACTACGTCAGCGTTGCCGCGAAGACCCAGGAGCGAACCACCTCAGTGCGTATGCAGCGCGACGAGATCCTCGCCACCTGTGACCGAGCTGAAAAAGACCGAAGCCGCCATCGAGCGCTACATGAAGGCCTTCGAATCCGGCTCCACCACCGACGACCTCTTCGGGGCTCGCGTCCGCAACCTCAACGACAACGCCCGCGCCCTCCGAGCTTGCCACGAGGAACTGACCCAGATCGAAGAGATCGCCGCCATGGACCCGCCGACCCAAGCCGACCTCGACACGCTGCGAACCGACCTCGAAGACGAGCTACTGCACGGGTCCGGAGCGCGGCGCAAGGCCGCCGCCCAAGCCTGCGTCCACCGACTCCACGTCGACGGACGCGACACCACCCACCCCACCTTCTACGCGAGGGACAGCCTGCCCCCCGACATGACCGGCGCAGACAGCGAAACCGCCACCGATGGGTGGTCTCGCGCCGTGACACCTCCGGTGGTGCTGAGTTGTCGCTATTCGAACCCGGGCGAGATGCGGTCGACCCTTCGTGCGCTGCACGAGCTGACCAGCTAACTCGCGAGGTACTGGTCCAGGGCGCGGCGGATGACCTCGCTGGCGGAGGTGTGCTCTTCGGCGGCCCGGTCATCGAGTGCCCGGCGGACCTCGGGCGGGAGCCGGACGGCAGTCAGCTCGGCCGGCTCGTCGCCGAGGGTGGGGCGACCGACTCGGCGGTGCAGCCGGGAGGGGTCGAGGCCAGCGTGGGCCTTCTCTTCGGCTCGCCGCCAGAAGTCGTCGTCCATCGGCTCGCCGGTCTTGGCTTTGCGGGGTTCGGTCATGGGAGCAGCCTCCTGTACTTGCGGCGCATCGGCATGGCGTGGAAGGCGATCTCCGCGCCCTGTTCGTCGACGGCGGTCAACACCTCGAGCAGCGTGCCGGCGATGTCGGGGCCGAGGTAGAGCACGTAGGGATCGTCCAGGTCGTCGTAGGCAGCGAGCGCGTTGGTGATGGCGTGGCGGATGTCCTCGGTGCTACAGCCGTGCTTGAGCGCCGACTCTCGGACCTCCACCAGATTATCGTATAACAAAACTAGCGGGCTGCAACAGGTA
>JAJZJY010000767.1 GCA_021809885.1 Actinomycetes bacterium | reverse complement strand
TGTGCGTTGGACAGGCCGTCGTCGGACCACGACCGTGCCCGGGCCGCCTTGGCCAAGGTGAGCGTGCGCGGTCGGCCCGCGTGGTGAAGGAGGCCGGCCGAGCCCTCGCGCCGCGTCCGGGCACGCAGCCGGGCAACGGTCTCCTCGCTCAACGAGAAGCACGCCGCCACGTCCCTGCCCGAGTGGCCCGCCTCGCGGAGCGACACGATCACGAGGTTGCGCAGGGCGACGTCGTCGTCTTCGTAGCGGCCGACCACGTACGGGCCCCGATAGATGACGGTCTCTCCGTCGGACGACACCGAGGTGAGCTGGTAGGGCTCGGGCATTCCCGGCAGCTCGGCGGCGTTGCCCACCTCCTCATCCTAGCCGATGGACACACATATTGACGGTATTTCGCGACGCCGAGCTCCTGCAGATGGCCCAGGTCAGCGCCCGATTCGTCGGTCAACTACCGGAGGTCTGGGGCTCGCAGGGATACTGGGATATCGAGGGTGCGCGGTAGGGGGGTACTGTCGAGTTAGCTGTCGCAACGCGATCGGCGCGTATGCGTACTCGCGCAACATCACGACGGCAGCGATCTGACGACTGCCGAGGACGATCTCAGGTGACGACGAAGTCCTCGAGCGGTCCGAAGTCCCCGCCGTCCGCCGCCCGGAGCGCAGCAAGGTACCGTCGCCGAGTTTCCTCGACGTCGCCCGCCCCGCTGACAGCCCCCCACGTGAATGGCGGCTGTTCCAACGCCCTCATCAGGTAGTCGGCAGCCTGACGGCCATGCCTGCCGTTGCCGTTGGGGAATGGGTGGATCCACACGAGGCGGTGGTGGAACCGGACGGCCACGGTCAGTGGCTCCTCGTGCTCAGCCCAGATCCTGGCGTCGGCCACGAGGTCTCTGGTGCAGACGGCGATCTGCGCGGGGTCGATGCCGATCGACGTCTCGCGCCGCCGATAGGAGCCTGCCCATGCCCAGACGTCGCCGAACATGGCACGGTGGAGGTCGCGCAGGTACTTGTCGTCCAGCAGCGCCTCCAACGCCGGAGCTCGTCTTCTCTGGCGGGCCCGCAGGATGTTCTCCTGTTCGGCCTCGTTCAGCTCGCCGCGGGTGGTGATGTAGCTCAGCTTCAACCCCCAGCGGTCGTCGTCGCCGAGTGGGGTGTGGCCATCACCGAGCCGAAGCAGCGGGTCGCTGGCCGTGGTCATCGACCTGCGCGCGCTTTCGGCCCCGCCCAGAGGTGGCGCCCGTCGACGAATCGCTCGGCCAGCTCCTCTACTTGGGAGTCGATGACTCCGGGCTCAGGAACCTGATCCTCGAGGGCCATCGTATGCGTCACGACATCGACCTCGGCCTGGGCCCGCAGACGAGCCTGGCGTTGAACCATGTCCTCCAGCGGCTCGTTTGGCACGAAGACGTAGCGGACCTGGCAGTTGAGCGCCCGAGCGGCGCGCTCGAGGGTATCGAGGCGGATGGAGCCGTGCTCCTCGGACCGCTCGAGCTGGCTAACCCTGGACTGGGTGAGCCCCATCCGCTGACCGAGCTCGCCCGTGGTCATGCCCAGGGCCTCCCTGATGGCCCGGATCCAGCCCCGGGGCGGCCTCTGACCCAGGTCGAGGCCGACCAGTCGCTGGTCCAGACGTCTTCTGGCGGTACGACGGGTGCTCGTCACAGTGGCTCCTCGGTAGTAGCAATGCCTACTCTACATTCCATATTATAGTAGGATATCCTACTTATCACGCCACCTACCAAGTAGGCACTCCTACTGGGCCAAGCGAGCGGGCGCCGCCGCCTCCATGGCCGAATGTTGCCCCGTCCACATTCGTAGGTTCCCCTGGTCTTCGACGCTGCCAGATCCATCGGACGCGACGACATCAACCAAGCGGTGCGCGTAACCCCTCCCACAGAGCCACCCAGGCGGTGCCCCTTGCCGGTCGGTGCTTCACCAGCTCAGGCGGACGTTGGTCCTTGTCACCTGCGCGGTCCACCGGGGCGCTAGAAAGGGGGCCCTCGCGCAGACTTCCGCCGTCATCGCGCTGTCAAAGGAGGAGGCATGACTGCTGAGATCCCGGAGAGCGTGTGGGGTCGACGCCTGCGGCGGAGCTTCGGCATCCTCGACGTGGTGACCAACCCGGCCGCCCACGCAGCGATCACCGCGAAGCTCATTCCCTTGGGGCCGACGCAAGAACAACTTCCCACTTTCGGGGTGACGGGTCACTTGGGACTGATGGTGTAGTTGCGATTGGGCTGGATCTCGTGGTGGGGGATCGAAAGGTCCTTCATCTCCTTGTCGCTGATTTTGATGCCGGTGGGGTAGGCAGCTTCGACGAGGTGGGCGTCGACGCGCAGGCCGGCCTTGGTGGCGGTGGTGCTGATGTAGTTGACGACGGTCTCGTAGTCTCTGAGCGGTCGTCCTGCCCAGTTCTTGGTGATCTCAGAAAACACCCTGTGCTCGATGGGGTTGTACTTGGAGGCGCCGCTCGGGTAGTGGCAGACCGTGACGCTGAGCCCGTAGGGGTCGGCGAGCCGGTGCTGGAGGCCGTGCTTCCATGCCCGGGAGCGTGCCCCGTTGGACCCGCCGCAGTCGGCCAGCACGAGCAGCTCGGTGGCCTCGGGGTAGCGGTGCCGGCCGTGGCAGTCCCACCACCTGGCCAGGTTGTCGACGGCGAAGTCGGCGGTGTCATGGGTCGTGCCGACAGACACGCACGCTTCGTTGGCGGCGAGGTCGTAGACGCCGTAGGGCAAGGCGACCCCCGAGGCGTCGGAAGGGAAGTCGTGGTCGAGCACCGCAGCCGGCTCGCTGTCCCAGGTCGCCCCGGGGTGCTTGAAGTCCCCGACCAGCTCACGGTGCTTGGCATCTATGCTCACGACGGGCAGGCCCGCCTGGGTGAAGGTCTCCCGCGCGCTGGCGATGTAGGCGAACTGGGCGTCACGCCCGGGGTCCTTTTTCCGGTTGAGCTTCTTCGCGTTCGACC
>JAJZJY010000766.1 GCA_021809885.1 Actinomycetes bacterium | reverse complement strand
CGATCAGGTACGAGGCGTTCCACCAGTCGGCAGACTCGGGCACGTCGGTCTGGTCGCCGAAGACCTGCGGGGAGGCAGGCGGCAGGTCGGCGTACCAGTCGTAGAAGGAGAGGATCGTGCCGCCGAGAAGTGAGTAGAAGCGGGTGCCAGCGGCGTAGGAAGCCATCGACATCGCGGGGATGACCGTGAAGCCGGCCGTGCGGTCCGGGCCGTAGGCGGCGACGGTGTGGACGTGGGCGGCGGCCACCAGCTCGAGCACCTCGGCCCAGGCGGCCCGGACGAACCCGCCCCTGCCCCGGGCGGACTTGTAGGCCGCCGCCCGCTCGGGATCACCGGTGACCTCTGCCCAGGCGGCGACCGGGTCCCCGCCGTTGCTCGCCTTGGCCTCGCGGAACAACTCGAGCAGCACGCCGCGGACGTAGGGGTAGCGCACCCTCGCCGGCGAGTAGGTGTACCAGGAGAACGACGCCCCCCTCGGGCAGCCCCGGGGCTCGTACTCGGGCGAGTCGGGCCCGACCGAGGGGTAGTCGACGGCTTGGGTCTCCCAAGTGATGATCCCGTCTTTCACGTAGACCTGCCACGAGCACGACCCGGTGCAGTTGACCCCGTGGGTGGAGCGCACGATCTTGTCGTGGCGCAACCGCTCCCGGTAGAACTCCTCGGCCCGCCGCCCGCCCCGCCGGTGCAGCTCCCGTGCGTCGGGCGACTGCTCCCCGGGCTGGAGGTACCGGGCGGCACGCACGAGGCCCGTCTCGGCCAGGAGCCCCCCGCGCTCGGCGGTGGCCCTTTCGACGTCACGCGCCATCGCTCTCCGTTCGTCCGTTCGAGCGGCTCATCCGTGCGGCTGATCCGTGCGGCGCGGCGGGCACGCCGGGAACAACCCTATGCGTGTCTATCGCCGGGTGGAAATACGGGAGCCGGGATCGTGGCGGGGGCCTCGACCCCGACCAGGCGCAGACCGGCAAGGACCGTGACCCCCTGCCCTCCGAGGGACCGGAAGCGGACCAGCCAACTACGGCCGCCGGGCAGGCGTCGAGCCCGCTCCAGCCACACGCCACTGTCCTCTGCCAGCGCGCCGACCAGGCTCAGCCTGATGCCCTCCTCTGCACGATCCGTCAGCTCGAGGAGCGAGCCATCGAGGAACTCCACCGTGGCGATCGACGGGCTCGCCCACGAGGGCAGGACCCGGCCGACGACTGGCAGGCCGCCGAGGAGCCCCTCCACGCGGGCGGCGACCTCCCGACGGCGGCGGCGCGTCACCGCCCGCGACTCGGATGACCTGGACCATCGCACCCACCGTTTGCCGCTCATCTCCCGGCCTGCTGTCTCTCCACCTGCCGTCCGCCCCTCGACCTGTACTGCCTCGCCACCTGCACCCGCGCCACCTGCACCCGCGCCACCTGGACCCTTTCCACCCGCACCGCTGCGCAGACTGAGTTTCTCTAGGCACAAGTGTATATACGAGGGATGCGACTCCGTGCAACTTCGGCGCCGATGGTGCTGGTGGCGGCGTGGTTGCTCGTTCACGGCGCCGCGGCGTCGGTGCGCAGCGCCTGCCATCGACGGTGGGCGTCCTCGAAGTCCCTCGCCAGCGCCGATGCGGGCGAGTCGACGGTCACGGAAGGCTGCCCGACGGGCGGTGGCCCGCCGGGATAGGCGAGCTGGATGCGGCCGTACGCCCCGTCGCCGTGGTCGACGAAGCAGTCCGCTGAGGGTGTTGCCGCTGGTGGAGGGCCGTCGAGGCCGAGCTCGGAGCTCACCGCAGCTGCGGCTACCGTCCCCGACCACGCAGCGGGTTGGGCTGCCCTCGGGTAGGGGCTGCTGGCTGCGTCGCCGACCACGAAGACGCCGGGCATCTCGGTGGCGAAGCGGTCGTCGACCGCTACGAGCGGACCGTCCCCGCGTGCCAGGTCGGCGAGCAGGGGACTCGCACGATGCCGGGGGACCACGATCGTCAGCTCCGCTTCCACGCCAGCTCTGGCGCCGGCCGCCTGGCCGCCCTCGCCGGCAGACTGGGCATCGGACCGAGCGCCGAGGTGGACCTCGACCCCAGCCTCTGCGCAGCTGGTGAGCAGGGTGTCGCCGAGGGCGTGCCCCAATGCCGCCAGCGGCTGCTCCTCGGGCGTGAACAAGCGGACCTGGACCGGGTGGCCGAGCCGGCGAGCCCGCCGGGCGAGGCGCATGGCCAGGCCGTAGGGTGCCGGTGGGCAGCGGTACGGCAGGGACGAGATCACCACGTCGATGACGCCCCGCTCGACGGCGCGGATCCTCGGCGCCGCCATCTGGGCCCCGGTGGGGTCCCAGAACCCGACGGTCGAGCCGTCGCTGACGCGGTCGACGGTCAGCCCGGGGGCGGCGATGATGGCTCGGGCCCGGAGCCGCGATCCGTCGATGCGGAGCACGCCTGGTTCGATCGCCTCTGCCCGGGCCGGTACGACTTCGATGCCCTCCAGGTCGACCCTGGTGCAGAACTCGGACGCGGGCGCGTCGCCTGTCGCGACGGCGAGCGCCCCCGGAAGGTACTCGCACCGGGCATCGATGACGACCAGGACGACCTGGACGCCACCCGACTCCCGGAGTCGCCGGGCGGCGGCGATCCCAGCCGGGCCGGCGCCGACCACGGCCACGAGCGGCGCGGACGTCACCGCGTCACCGGGGTCACCGGGGTCACCGCTCGGAGGCGGCCACGCCTTCCTGCCGCCGGCCGTCCCATGCCGGGATCCCTACCCATCGGATGCGACGCCGGACGCGCGGTCATCGGGCTGAGCGGCGACCGCCGGCTCGCCTCCAGCGGGCTTCGACCACCACAGCTCGAGCTGGATGTGGTCGGGGTCCCTGAAGACGAGCGCCGAGCCGACCTCGGTGTCCGCCACCGGCGAGTGCTCGACACCGAGCGTCGCCAGGCGCTCCTGCCAGGCGTCGAGGTCCTGGCGCTGCTCGACGGCGAAGCCGACGTGGTCGAGACCGGC
>JAJZJY010000765.1 GCA_021809885.1 Actinomycetes bacterium | reverse complement strand
TGGTGGGAGCGCCGGCGGTCAGTCGCGGTCGCCGGCGGTCAGTCGCGGTCGCCGGCGGTCAGTCGCGGTCGCCGGCGGTCAGTCGCAGGTGCACCAGCAAACCCCGCAGCCCCGGGTCGGCGAGGACGATCGCCTCGTCGAGGGCGTACCAGGCCACTGACTGGCTCTCGCCGGCGGGCGGGCGAGGCGTGTGGTCGCCGGCGGGGACGAGGCCGTACCGCAGGTCGATGTGGGTGTGGCCATGGGCCGCCGGATGGACGTCGATGTGGACCAGCGGCGGGGCGCCACCCCTCCCAAGGTCCCCCGGCGCGGTGCCACCCGCCCCCGTGCCGTCGGGGGTCAACCGCACCCGCAGGCCCGTCTCCTCCTCCGTCTCGCGCCTTGCAGCGTCCCACGGAGCCTCCCCGCCGTCGACATGGCCCCCCGGCTGCACCCAGATGCCGAGCAGCTTGTGGCGGAGCAGCAGGATCTCGTCCGGCCTGGCGAGGATCCCCGACCCCGTCACGTGCACCGGGCCGGCATCGCGGTCGAAGGGCCGGCCGAGGAGCGGCAGGGCCTCGAGCGCCTGCTCGACCGAGCGGGCCTCGCGGTCGTCGACGGGCACCCGGTTGCGGATGGAGGCGAGAACAACCGCAAGGTGGTCGGAGGCAGGGCCAGATGGGCGGGCGGGGCGCTGCCGGGGGGTGGGAGGTGCGTGGGGGGCGGCGGGATGGTCTGGCACGGATGCGATTCTTGCCGTCGGCCGTCCGCCTCGGCGGCCTGCCGTCTGCGTGCCGGCGTTTGCGTGCCGGCGTCTGCTGTCTGCATGCGGGCGTCTGCTGTCTGCGGCCCGGCATCTGCCCTCCTCGGCCGTCTGCTGTCGCCGGCCTGGACCCTCACCTGCTCGAACCGCGCGCAGCCGACTCAACCGCGCGCACGCGGGACGGCATCTGGGGCTGAATGCGCGCGGTCGCGGTGCCTGCGCGCGGTTTGCTGCTTAGGAGCGCTCAGGAGGAGGTCTGTGCATCAGTACATTTCGCCTGTACAGGGCCATTACTGCATGGGTCGCCAGCGCCCCGGGCCGGTCAGCGACCCATCAGGTCTCGACCTCGTCGTCGATTTGGTGCTCCAACCACTGCACGGGACCCGTGGAGTGGTCGGGGCGGTTGCGGAGAGCAAGGAGCAGGAGGACGACGGTGACGATCAGGCCGGCCAGGATCGTCATGTCCATCCCATGGAGGAACCCGGGCGCCGTGCGGGCCTCGTGGGTGCGGAGGCTCAGCTCCGTCCCCATCCGGGAGTAGGGCAGCAGCCCCATCACAGCGCCGGCGACCAGCCAGCCGGCAGCGAGCAGGCCCCGCACCGCCGTCAGGTGGAGCAGCGGGCTCCGGTGCGTGAGCCGCACGACGGAATAGAACACCAACACGGCGAACGGGACGGCGGCGACGACCGCCCCGACGAGCACGTCGCCCGGGCGCGAATGTCCCCCGACAGCGGCGGCGGCATCGACGAGCGGAAAGCCGAGCACGCGACACAGGACGAAACCCGCGATCACTGCCGCCAAGGCGCCGTAGTGGTGCCGGGACACGATCCTCCTAAAGTATGTTCGGTGTTCGATGCTACTGCCGGAAAGCCTCCGGCCGGTGGCGCCCGCCGCAGAGCCCTCGGGCTGGCCGTGTAGGGTGTGACTTCCGCGACGGCCGGGCTGTCGCCCGCCTCAGGGCGGTTCCCCGGGAGCTTCCGGGCGGTTAGCTCAGCTGGTTAGAGCGCAGCCTTCACACGGCTGAGGTCGGAGGTTCGAGTCCTCTACCGCCCACCGGAAAAGCCCAGGTCAGAGTGGGTGTGGCGGCGGAGCCAGAGGGCCGGGGGCTGGCTTTAGGCCCACACGCGGCCCACAAGGATGGGCCGAAGTCTCTGGCCACGGGAGGGACGAGCACTGCTGCCCTCCCCGCCGCCCCCATAGGGGGCATGGACGACCCGACATCGCTCACTGCCTGGCTGGCTGCCAGCACCCCCCGTTCCGGCGGGGCCGACGACTCCCCCGCGCCGCTGCTCACCGTCAACACCGTCGCCGCCTGGCTGGCCGTCAGCGAGTCCACGGTCCGTCGGCTGACCCGCCGCGGCGAGTTGCCGGCCATCCGCATCGGGACCCAGCTCCGCTACCGGCTGGGCGCCGTAGTCGACTGGCTCGAGCGCCAGGAGGTGCCAGCAGCTCCTGGTGCAGACGCCCCGGCGCCGCGGCCCACGCCGGCCCCCCGCCGTGGTCGGCCGCGTACGGGGCGTCGTGCCGCGTAGCACCGGCGGCATCCGCCGGCGGGAGTGGGCGACCGGCACGGTCACCTGGCAGGCCCGGTGGGTGGACGCCGGCGGCCGGCGGCACTCCGTCTCGACCGACACCCGCGCGGAGGCCGAGGCCGCCTTGGCCGCCCAGCGAGTGTCCATGGCGCACGGCGGTAGCGGGGACCCACGAGGCGGCCGGATGTTGCTCGCCGAGTGGTGGGCCATCTGGGTCCCCGGCCGCCAGGTCCGCCCGACGACGGCCGAGCGAGACGACGCCATCTGGCGTCACCACATCGCCCCGAGCCTCGGGGGCGTGCAGCTCGGCCGGCTACGGCGTTCCGAGCTCGCCGCGTGGGTGGCGGGGCTGTCGGTCGGCGGCCTGGCCCCCGCGACGGCCAGCCGCTGCTTGACGGTCCTGAAGGCCTGTCTGTCGGCCGCAGTCGACGACGGCCGGCTCGCGGCCAACCCCGCCACCCGACTGTCGGTACAGGCCGGTGGCGGCCGGAGCGAGCAGCGCTTCCTTAGCGCGGCCGAGCTCGCCGCGCTGGAGGCTGCCATGGGCTCTCACTGGTCGCTGGTGGTCCCATTCGCCGCGGCGACCGGGCTGCGCATCGGGGAGCTGGCGGCGCTGCGTGTCTCGCATCTACGACTGGCGGCCGGTGAGGTTCTGGTCGAAGGGACCGCCATCGAGGTCACCGGCCGAGCAGGCGGGCGGTGGGCCG
>JAJZJY010000764.1 GCA_021809885.1 Actinomycetes bacterium | reverse complement strand
CCGTCGAGCCGATAGCTCCCCCGGTTCACGTCATCCAGCAGGGCGAGGACGTTCATGAGGGTGCTCTTGCCCGAGCCCGACGCCCCCAAGATGGCGACGAGCTCGCCTCGGCGTACCGTGAGCGACACGCCCCGCAGAGCGTGGACCGCGCTGTGGGCTGCCCCGTAGGTCTTCACCACCCTGCGGAGTTGGATGGCCGGGGTACTGGCGAACGGGATCGTCGTCATCCCCGACGACCGAGCTTTCCGCCGCCGCCCGAGCGACCGGCGTGGCCGCCAAGGCCGCCGGGGCGCCCTCCCAGGGTGCGAGCCGCCCTCCGTGTGATGGCTCCTGTGACGGGTGCCGAGATGGACACCGAGGGGAGGATGACGGTCTCGCCCACCACGAGGTCCCCGTAGACGGCGGTGGTCGATGTGCCCGCCAGGCCGATGACGACCGTTACCCGGGACTCGACGCCCTTGGCCGAGCGGACCGTGACCGTGCCCATCTTTCCGGTGCCGTGCACCGCGCTGGACGGCACGGCGAGCACATTGTCCACCGACGAGGTGACGATCGTCACTGTTCCCGACATACCCGGTTTCACGGCACTGGTTGGATTCTGGAGCGCCAGGGTCACCGGGAACGTCACAACGCCGCCTGACGTCGTCCCGATCTGTGCCACCGAGGCCACGGTTGCCGCGAACTCATGCCCAGGGAGCGCGTTCAAGGAGACGGTGGCCGGCTGACCCCGGAGGATCGCCCCGATGTTCGCCTCAGCCACGTCACATGTGACGTCGAGCTGAGAGAGATCGGTCAGCGTCATGAAACCTGCCGCAGAAGACACGCCCGCCGTCGAGCTCTTGGCCGAGCCAGCACCGGCGAGACTCCCAGACGCGGTGGCTGCGCAGCCCGCAGACTTCGCGGCCGTCGAGTTGCCCCCCGCGCCGATCGTCTGTCCGACCTGAGCGTTGATGGCAGTGATCGTGCCGTCAGCCGGCGCCACCAGCGTGGTACCGCTCAGGACCTGCTGGGCCGTGTTGACTGCTTGCTCCTCGGCGACTACCACTGCCTCGTCTGCGGCGATGGTCGCCGGGTTCGACAGATTGGTGGTGGACGTCGCCGCGGATGGCGACCCGGCGGGGTCCTGAGCGGGAGTCGTTCCACCCTGCTCGTCCTGGGCCAGCCGATCCTGAGCCGCAGTCAAGTTGTCCTGGGCAACAGTCAGTGCCGACTGGGCCGCTGTCGCGCCGATCGTGGCTAGCACCTGCCCCTGGACGACCTGCTGGCCAACCGAGACGTCGATGGCAGCGACAGTCCCCGCAATGGGGAATCCCAAGGAGTATGTCGCGGCTGCGACCACGGTCCCCGACGTGCTCTCCGTGGCCTGCACCGTCCCCCTCGTCACGGTTCCGGTGTTCGGCGGCGACGTCGCAGTCGCCGAGGAGCTGCTGGCCAGCACGGCAACCACGCCGCTGGCGACGATCACCGCGCCGAGGAACGCGTCGAGCACTCGTCTGCCAGTGATCCACCTGTTGCTCCTTGCCATTCCCTTCCTCTCAGACCGGACGCTCACGAAGGCACAGCGTGCCGACCAACTACTTGACGAACCGCCCACGCAGTCGTCTGCGTTCTGCGGATAGCGCTCCCCGGTGTCCCGCCAGTGCCATCCCGGGCCATGGACGTGTCATCCCGCTCGGCGCGTGCCCGGTGGCATGAACCCTCCACTCAGGTCCGAGTGGCACAGCTTGTTCGCAGAGGCTGCGGCTGGATCCGCACGCCGCAAGCGGCGGATCGCGGTGGTCGTCGAGCCTGTGGCGATCTGGACGCCATGGCTTGCCATGCACTGCTCGTACGTAGCGAGCGCCGCCTGCTCGGAGGCGGTTGGCGGGCTATGGCCGGACCGAAGCCGCCCGATTCCCCCGTGGAGGCTGAGAAGCAGGGCAGTACACATGGCGACGGCATTCGAACGCGCGGTGCCTCCCGATGCCTTCCCAGCCGGGGCGGTGCCTCCCGATGCCGGATGCGTGGGCAGTGTGACCCCATGGGACGAGAGGCATGCCCGGAACGCCTCGCGCGCCTGCTTTCGCGAAGCTCTCGGAACATGCCGTAACGGACCGGACGCGTGCGATGCAGTCTTCGACGACCGCGCCGGCGTCGCGCCGGCGATGACGATTCCCGCCGCCCCCGACCCGAGCACGAGCACAACCGCGGCGACGACCAGCACCGCCCTCATGCGGTGTCCACGGGACAATCGGGAGGTAGTCGGTCTGTTCGTCGGATCCGACGTTGTCATAGGCCCGAGTCAACCGGACCCTCCTGAGCACTCGCTTTCCGATGGCTGTGGGTTCCCTGTCGTTGTCTCCGGGACCGCAGGCGCCGTCGTGGTGAGGTCTGCATCTTCGAATGCCCCCGAGAGAACCCGGTCAACCGGCAGCCGCACCCAGAACACGGTGCCCCCATCAGGCGCGGTTCGCACGCCCACCTCACCACCGTGTTTCTGGACGATGGCCGCCACGATGGCCAGTCCAAGGCCAGCCCCACCGGCGGCACGAGCACGAGAGGTGTCGGCGCGGTAGAACGCGTCGAAGATCCGGTCAGCGTTCTCGGGGCGTATACCGACGCCGTGATCCACCACTTCGAGGAGCACTGCATCTTCGGACGGTTCGAGGCTGATCTCGACCGGCACCCCCTCTGTGGAGTACTGGACGGCGTTCGCCAGCAAGTTGTCCACGACCTGTCGGAGGCGCGCCGCGTCACCCCGGACCTCGGCTTTGACCGGCGCTTCGAAGATCATGTCCCGGTCGGGCGATGCCGCGCGTGCCGCAGCGACAGCCGCAGCCACCACCGGGACCAGGTCCATGGGAGCGAGCACCAGGGGGCGCTCACGATCGAGGCGAGCCAGCAGCAGCAGGTCGTCGACGAGGACCCGCATCCGGTCCGCCTCCTCCCTGATGCGATGCATGGCGATCGCCAGGTCTTCGGGGTTCTCTCGCGCACCGAGA
>JAJZJY010000023.1 GCA_021809885.1 Actinomycetes bacterium | reverse complement strand
GCCCCGTCTCTGCAACGCCCCGTCTCCGCAACGCCCCGTCACACCGGGCGTCGCTCGGGGTAGAGACGGTAGAGAGTCGCGAGCAGCCGGGCGACCGCCTGGTAGAGCTCCCGGGGGACCTCGTCACCGATGTCGCACGCGGCGTAGACGGCGCGAGCGAGCGGAGGCTCCTCGATCACCGGGACCCCGGCGGACCGGGCCTGGCCTGCGATCCAGCGCGCCAGCTCGTCGGCGCCGCGTGCGATGACCAGCGGAGCGCGGTCCCGACCTGGTCGGTACCGCAGCGCGATGGCGTAGTGGGTCGGGTTCGTCACCACGACGTCCGCCGTCGCCGGATTGCCCTGCATGCGCTTCCGGCGCAGTGCCAGCGCGCTCTTCCGGCGCTGCCGCTTCGCCTCCGGGGACCCGTCCTGCTCCCGGGCCTCGTCCTTGACGTCCCGCGGCGACATCTTCATCTGGTCGTTCACTTTCCGCCGCATCCACCACCAGTCCGCAAGCCCGAGAACGACTCCGGCCACCGAGAGCATGCGGATCAGGGTGAGGATCGAGTGTCCGGTGAAGGAGACGAGGACTCCCAGCGGAACCGGCGCTCCACTGGAGACGACACCGATCATCGAATGGACGAGGTCGTAGGCGACTGCGGTGACGACGACCAGCTTGGTGAAGTCCTTCGCCATCGTGAAGAGACCCTGCGACGAGAATTTCTGCTTCGCGTTTGCCACCGGGTTCAGGTGGCTGAACGTCGGCTTCAGCTTCGAAGCAGCGAACACCGGTCGGTGCTGGAGGAGCTGGGCACCGACGGCCAGGAGAAGACCGATCCCGAGCACGACGGCGATCAGCTCGCCCGCGAGGTAGAGCCCGGCTCCGAGGAGCCGCAAGGCACCTTGTGGCGTCGCGTGCGACAGGTCGTCGACGGACAGCGAGAGGAGGCCTTCGATCCGGGTGGCGACGAAGCCGAAGAGCGGCGGCAGGAGGAAGCTGAACCCGAGGAGAGCGAGCCAGCCGGAGAGATCCTTGCTGTCCGCGACCTGACCTTTTTTACGCGCGTCCTTCTTCCGCTTCGGGGTCGCCGGGAGTGTCCTCCCCTCACTCTCCGCGGACGCCACTGGATCCTCTCTCCTGCCAGACAGACCCGATCGGGACGGCCCGAGCATGCGTGGTCCTCGTGGTCACAGCAGGCTCCCCTCGTAGTGCAGCGCCAGGTGGACCAGGCGGTCGACCGTGCTCGGGAGAAGGGCCACCCCGAGCAAGAGGGCGAAGACGAGGACGATCGTCTGTACCGAGAAGGCGAAGAGGAAGATGTTGACCTGCGGCGCGGCCTTCGACAGCAGGCCGAGCCCGATCTCAGTCACGAACTCCACGGCGATGATCGGCCCCGCCACCTCGAACACCGAGGTGAAAAACGTCCCGATCTCTGCCGTGGCGACGTGGGCGAGTGGGGTGAGCGAGCTCATCGTCGGGCCGACGACGAGGAAGCTCGTGAGGAACCCCCGGAGGAGGAGGAGATCGCCCCCCGACACGACGAGCAGTGCCAGTTCGATCATCCCGTAGAAGGTGCCGAGCGTCGTCGCCGCCTGGAACCCCATCGACTCGAGCGACGGAGGCAGGACGAGACCACCGAAGAGGTCGAGGGTGTCACCCGCCGCCGGGACCACCGACAGCAAGACGCCGACCAGCATTCCGAATACGAAGCCGATGATCGCCTGGGCACCCGCGTCGACGAGCAGCGACCCGAGCGACGGTACCGTGGTGAGGTGCACCGAGTGGGCAGCCGCGATACCGATACCGAGCCCCAGCACCGCACGGACCGATTTGGGCACGTACGACGCGGAGAACGGCGGCACGACGGAGCACCAGGCAAAGGCGCGTACGGACGCCAGGAGCACGGCGACCATCGTGGTCGCGTCG
The DNA here is from genome assembly GCA_021809885.1 of Actinomycetes bacterium. Classification (GTDB taxonomy): domain Bacteria; phylum Actinomycetota; class Acidimicrobiia; order Acidimicrobiales; family Palsa-688; genus JAKAQB01. The sequence goes on along the minus strand of JAJZJY010000023.1, from coordinate 15,468 downwards.
ATCGTGATCGACACCGGGGAGACCGACGCGAGCACGGCGGTTCACGCTCCGGCGATGAGCTTCGGGATCCCCAGGTAGAGCGTGTCGGTGTAGGAGACCAGCTGGGCGATGATCCAGTGACCGGCCACCACCATCACCAGCGCCAGCGCCAGCGCCTTCGGCGCAAAGGTGAGCGTGTAGTCCTGGATCTGGGTGAGCGATTGGAAGATCGAGACCAGCAGCCCGACGACCAGGCTCACCGCCAGGAAGGGTCCCGCCACTTTCACGAGCAGCAACAGCGCCTGGCCCACGATGGCGAGCAGTGCCCCCTCGCTCACAGGTGGTACCCCGTGAGCAGCGCCGCAGCCACCAGCCCCCAGCCATCCACGAGCACGAAGAGCAGGATCTTGAACGGCAGCGAGATGAGCGTGGGTGGCAGCATGACGATGCCGGTCGACATGAGCGTGCTGGCCACGAGCAGGTCGACGACGACGAAGGGGATGTAGATGAGGAACCCCATCAGCATCGCGGTCTCGAGGCTCGAGATCGCATAGGCCGGCACGTCCACGCTGAGCGGCAGCTTGGCCGCGCGCACCTTGGTCGCGCCGAGCGCGGACCGAAACAGGTCCAGGTCCTGGCTCCGGGTGTGCTGCAACAGGAACGAACGTTCGACGCCCTCCGCGACGCGAAGGGCACGGGAGAAGCTGAGGTGACCTGCCAGCCACGGTGCCAGGGCCCCGTGGTCGATCGAGGCGATCGTGGGACCCATCACCGCCAACGCCAGGAACAGCGCGAGACCGTTCAAGATCATCGTGGGCGGCACGTCTTGGATCCCGAAGACGTTGGCGGTGATCTTCAACGTCACGAGCATCTGCGTGAACGGCGTGAGCAGCAGCAGAGCCGCCGGTGCAGCAGCGAGCAGCGTGAGCACCGCGATGATGACGACGCTCTGGGTTGGCTTCGCGAGGTTCCCGAGGTTCACCGTGACGTTGGTGGCGCCGAGCAGGCTCAAGGTGCTCACCGCTTGCCCGATACGGCCTTCCACGAGTCCCGGAGGATCGTGGCGAAGCTCACGTCTCCTGGGATCTTGTCGAGCACCGGCGCGGGCTCACGGCCCGCCCTCCGCATCGCCGAGCGCGACCACCTGGCCCCGGCATCGAGCACGCTCGACACCATGATGGCCGGGCGATCGACGGGGACCGGCTCCGGGCTGGGTGGTAGCTCGGCGAGGTTCGTCACCTCGTGTTGCGTGCAGCCCAGGAGCAGATCCTTGTCGCCAACGGCGACCCGCACGACCGTCGCGCCCTTGGCCACGCCGACCCGCGCCACGACGCGCAGCCCGGGGACGCGCCGCACGCCGGCGCCGCCACCGGCGCCGCCGATCCGGCGCTTCGCCCAGTAGAGCAGGCCCGCGATGCTGCCCATCGCCACCAGGAAACGAACGGCCAGCCAGAGCATCGCCTCAGCCCGGCTCGGAGTTGATGAGCTCGGTGATCCGCACGGCGTACTCGTCGTCTGCCACGACGATCTCGCCGCGGAACATGGGCCGACCGTTGACGACAACCTCCGCCGGCGTTCCCGCCTGGCGATCGAGGCCCACGACCTGACCCACCTCGTAGCCGAGGAGCTCTCGGAGCGGCACGGTGATCTCTCCCAGCACCACCTGGACGGTGAGCCGGACGTCGTGCAACACGTCCAACGGGCGCTCCACCCTGGCTGGTGTAGCCGTCTTACCTGATCGCGTCTGTGTCGAGGCGACCTTGGACGGCGCCGCCCGCGCCAGCGAGCCCGCCGCTGAAGCGGCCTGCTCCATCGGGGACCCGCGCCCGGAAGGCTCGAACGGCTCTGCCGGCTCGGTCGCGCTGCTCGGTTCCTTGCCCATTACTCCTCCGCGCTCCTCTCTCCTGATCGACTCCCGTCGTGTCCCGAGCCCTCGGTGCCGCGCCCGCCGGGGGAACCCATGCCGCCACCCGCCGGTGCCATCACCCGGGTGAGATCCTCCTCGCCGTCCGGTTCGGGAACGGTGCGCGCTTCCAGGCCCGCCCCGACCTCCCGTTCCTCGTCACCCAGCACCTCGGTGATCTGGGCCGCCAGCCGCCGGCCTCGAAGGACCCGGTTCGCCCGGAACAGCGGCGCCCCGCCGACCTCGAGCACGAGCGGCTCGTCGATCGGGTGTCCGAGGGCGAGCACCGACCCGGCCTCCAACGCGCCCAGCACTCCGAGCGTGACCTGCGTATCGGGGAACCGCAGGACCATGGTGGTCGGGATCTCCAACGCCAGGCTGGCGAGCGCGGCCGAGCGCGGCCGCTGCCGTTGCTCACGCGCCGCGTTGCGGCCCTCAACCGCCTCGACGATGGGGCGCAGCGTCGAGACCGGTGCACACCAGGAGAGCTGGTGCTCGATGCTCCCCGGCAGACGGACGGTGATCCGGGCGATGATGCAGGGCTCGCCGTGGTCCAGGAGCTGGAGACGTTGGAGTCCCGACGGCTCCTGCACCCGCCCCAGACTGACCTGGGCCGTGACCGAGGTCGCGGCGTCGCCGAGGGAACGACTCACCGCGTCGAACGGCACAGCGAGCACCCTGCGCTCCAGATCGGAGAGCGGACGCGGTGGGTAGCTGCGGCGCCCGGGGCCGGCGAGACGCAGATCGATCATCGTCGTGGTGAGGTCATGGGGCAGGTAGCAGACGACCTGGGCCGGGCACGGGACGAGCTCCACCCCGAGCACGGCCCCGTGCTCGCTCAGCTCTTGTTCGAACTGGCCCCACTCGCCCTGGATGACCGAGTCGACAGCGAGCGCGACCCGGCCGTGGAGAGCCGAGCCCAGCCGAGCCGAGCCGAGCCGAGCGAAGAGGTCGAACAGCGTCCGCACCGTCGTCATGGCGCCGCGATCCAGCCCTTCTGGGCGGCGAAAGTCGTAGACCCGGGCCTCGGGAGTGCTCACGGCAGGGGTATCGGTCGCGTCGGCGGCGCTGCACTTGGCGCACCGCCATGTGCAGCGCGCCACCTAGCCGCGGCGCGCTGCCGATACCCGTCTCGAAGGAGCGCACCGCCGCCCAGGAGGGGCACGAGCAAAGGAGCCTGGCACACGTGAGTGATCTCGTGGTCAACGTCCTGCGCTACTCGCTCGACGGCGCCGCTCAGGCAGAGCGGGCCGCCGCGTCGAACGTGGCCAACGACCAGACCCCCGGCTACCAGGAAAAAACCGTCAGCTTCCAGGCCAGCCTGGCGGCAGCGTTGTCGTCCGCTACCCCGGCGACCGCCACGGTCACGACCGGCATCTCCGCTGCCCCCGACGGCACCGACGGGAACAACGTCAACCTGACGAGCCAGCTGGTTGACATCCAAAAACAACAGCTCCAAACCCAGGCCGACGTGGAGGCCGTCAATCTCCACTTCGCCATCCTCCAGGGGTCGATGGGGGGCGCCTTCTCATGAGCCTGTTCCCCGTCATCCCGGTGGCGGCGTCCGGCATGGAGGTCGACCAGACCTGGCTCGACTCGATCGGCGGCAACATCGCCAACGCCAACGACGCCGTCACGCCTGGCGGCAAGGTCTTCCGGGCCCAGTACATCGACGCCCAGGAGTCCCCGGACGGCGGCGTGGGGGTCGCCGGCGTCGTCCTCGGGTCGGCCACAGGCGTGCTCGTCTCCGACCCCGGCAACCCGTTGGCGAACCGCCAGGGACTGGTCGAGAAGCCCGCGATCGACATGGGCACCGAGATGGTGGGTCTCGTCGCCGCCCAGAACGAGTACGAGGCCAACGCCGCCGTCGTGAGCCACGCCACCGCCGCCTACCAGGACGCCCTCACGATCGGGCAGCACATATGATCGCTCCGATCCCGCCCCTCCCCCCGACGCCGTCCGCCGGTCCCGCCAACGCGATGGGCGGCGCGACCGGCAGCGTGGGTGCGCCAGGCACGTCGAACGGCTTCTCGAACCTCCTCGGGTCCGCAGTCGACAGTCTCCAGTCCAGCGAGGCGGGTGCCAACAACGCGGCGCTCGGCGTCGCCGCCGGCACGGAGTCCCTGCCCGCCTACATGATCCAGGCAACTCAGGCAGAGATGAGCGCCGAGCTCACCGTGGCGGTCCGCAACGCCGCCATGACCTCGCTGAACCAGATCCTGGGCATGTGACGGATGGCACTTACCGATTACGACCCACGCCAGTCGGCCAATCGAGCGATGTCGAAGGCCCGGGACTCCTTCCGGCGCTTCAGCGACGGCTTCACGCCGGGGCAGAAGGCGGTCACGCTCGCCGCCATCGTCGGGTTCGTCGCCGTCGTGGCCATCTTCGCCTCCGTGAGCGGCACGCCCACCTACTCACCGCTGTTCACCAACCTGACGGCCCAGGACGCCGCCGCGATCACCGCCAAGCTCGGTGCCTCCGGCGTGCCCTACCAGCTCAGCGACGGTGGTGCGGCAATCCTGGTGCCGGCACCGGACGTCAACAAGGAGCGTCTTGCCATGGCTGCCGCCGGCTTGCCGTCCTCGGGATCCGGCGCCGGCTTATCGCTCCTCGACAAGGAGGGCATCACCACCTCGAACTTCACCCAGCAGGCCGACTACCAGCGGGCGATCCAGGACGAGATCGAGACGACGATCGACTCGATCCAGGGGATCGAGGGCACAAAGGTCGAGATCGTCTTGCCGTCCGCCTCAGCCTTTGCGCTGGGCAACGCCCAGACGCCCTCCGCATCGGTCCTGGTGGACCTCTCCCCTGGCGCCAGTCTGACGAGCGGTGAGGTCCAGGCGATCATGCACCTCACGGCCTCGGCGGTACCCAACCTCACCCCGGCCAACGTGACGGTCGTGGACTCCGCCGGCACGCTGCTCAGCGCGACGACTGCAGGTGCGCAGGCGACGATGTCTGCCGCCAACGGCTATGACGCGTCGCTGGAGGCGTCGCTGACGTCCATGCTCGACCAGATCCTCGGTCCCGGAAAGGCGGAGGTCCAGGTCACCGCCACGCTCTCGTCCGCCACGACGAAGACGACCTCGCACTACCTCGAGTTGAACAACGCGGGAGCACCAGTCGCCACGCCGAGCTCGTCGAACACGACCAAGACCACCTACATCGGGACTGGCGCAGTACCCGGCGGAGTGTTGGGCACGAACACGGTGGCCACGGGCACTGGCAACTCGAACTACGCCAAGACCACGATCGACAACTCCTACGCGACCGGTGAGGCCACGACGACGACCAGCCAACCTCCTGGTGCCGTTTCCCATCTCTCGGTCTCCGTGGTCGTGAGCGCCCTCCCGAAGCACACGACACTCGCGAGCCTCCGAGCGGCGGTCGCCGCCGCCGCCGGTATCCAGCCCGGCCGCGGCGACACGCTCGCCGTCGTCTCGATGCCGTTCTCCAACAGCCAGGCAGCCCAGGCGGCGAAAGCGGCGAAAGCGGCGGCGGCGGCGAAGGCCAGAGCGGCCCTCGACCAGCTCCTCAAGATCGCGGCCGTCGCGGTGGCGATCCTGTTCGCCCTCCTGGTGATCTGGCGCCGGAGCCGAGCCCGCCGGGAGCCGGCCCCGGTCGCGGCCCTCCCAGAACCGCCTCCGATGCCGCTCTCGACGACGTCGACCGCCCAGCTTCCGGCGATCACCGTCGAGCGACCTCCCGACGGCACCATCGAGGCAAACCCCGACGAGGCCGCCCGGGTGCTGCGTAGCTGGCTCACGGAGTCCCGGGAGTCCCGCGTCTCATGAGCGCCACGCTCGACGGCCTGCACCGCGCCGCGGTGGTCATCGCCCAGATGCCCGACGAGCTCGCCTCGAAGATCCTGCGCGAGCTCTCCGAGGTCGAGGTGAACCAGATCACCAAGGCGATCCTCGAGCTGCCCGATCTCGACCGCGCCGCCGTGCAGAGCGTGGTCGAGACCTTCGTCGAGCGGGTCTCCTTGCTGGCGACGGTACGTCAGGGCGGCCCGGAGGCGGCCAGGAGGATCCTGCTCAACAAGTACGGGACCTCCCGGGCCGAGGACGAGCTGAACCGGTTGCTCGGTGGCCGGACCAGCGACCCGCTCGCACCCCTCTACGGCCTCGACCCGCTGCAGATCACCGACTTCCTCGCCGACCAGCACCCCCAGATCGCGGCGATCGTCCTCGTCCACCTGCCCGCCGAGTTGGCGGCGTCGGTGCTCTCCAGTCTCGACGAGGAGCTCCGGCGCGACATCGCCTATCGGATCGCCACGATGGGCGCGGTGTCCTCCGACACCTTCGAGGCCCTGGCCGAGGGCCTCAACCAGCAGCTCCTCGCGCTCATCAACACGGCGTCCAGCGCGGCGGTCGGTGGCGTGCAGAGCGCGGCCAACATCCTGAACCGCGTCGAGCGCTCGATCGAGCGCGAGATACTGGCCGAGATCGAGCGCCAGAACGCCGAGATCGCGGATGCCGTGCGCATCCGGATGTTCACCTTTGACGACCTCACCCGGCTCGACGACCGGACGATGCAAAAGATCGCCCGTGCGGTCCCCTCCGGTCTCCTCGCCGTCGCGTTGAAGGACGCCGACCCGGAGCTGACCGCGCTGTTCAAACGCAACCTCTCCGAACGCGCCGCCGAGGAGCTGGACGAGGAGATCGCAACGCTCGGTCCGAAGCGGCGTGCCGACATCGAGGGCGCGCAGCTGGAGATCATCCGCAAGGTGCGCGAGATGGAAGCCGAGGGCGAGATCGTGATCGTACGGGCGGGTGACGATGTCGTCGTCTAGAGCGGCGCGACTGCTCGACAGCGCGCAGACCAGCGTCGAGATGGCGCCGATCGCGCCACCGTCGTCGATGCTGTCGGCCGATGCCGGGGCGTACGAGCGGGGACGCGCTGCCGGGCGGCTGGAAGTGGCTCGCGCCCACTCCGCCGCCGTCGAGAAGGCCTGCGCCGATCTGGAGTCGGCACGCGCCGCACTGGAGTCCGCCGCCGACGAGCTGCGGCACCGGCGCCAGGACGCGCTGGGCCTCAACGTCGCCGAGGCGGCAGCGCTTGCCCTCGAGATCTCCGAGGCGCTCGTGGGGTCGCTTCGACAGCGGCCGGAGCGATGGCTTCCCGGGCGCATCGCCGAAGCGCTGGCCCTGGTGCCCGAGCACAGCGAGCCGCTCGTGCGGCTGCATCCCGACGACCTCGCCGCGCTCAGAGGACAAGAGCGCCCGCCCCGGCGGAGGGAGTCCGACGTCGACCAACCCGACGGGGAGCTCGGCCAGGCGCTCGGCACGACGCCCCAGGGGGTGACCGGCACGAGGTTCGTCGCCGACCGGAGTATCCCGCGCGGCGGCTGCGTCGTCGAGGCAGGCCCCAGTCATGTCGAGGCCGGGCTTGACGCCGCGCTCGAGCGGGTGCGGGCCATCCTCGAGGAGTCACCGTGATCCCCGCCAGCCTGGTGGAACGGGCCCGGCGCGTGGCGCGTCCCGAGGTCTACGGCCGGGTCCGGCGGATGGTCGGGTTGAGGGTCGAGATCGTCGGCCTGCAGGCCGCGATCGGGGACCTGGTCGGGGTGGAGCTACCCGGCTCCGAGCTCGTCGCCGAGGTCGTCGCGTTCGACGACGACGCGCTCGTGTGCCTCCCGCTCGGCCATCCCCAGGGCATGCGCCGACAGCTGCGGGCCCGCGTGCTGCCTGAGGGGCTCTCCATCGGTGTCGGGGACGAGCTCCGGGGACGGGTGCTCGACGGCCTCGGGCACCCGATCGACGGACGGGGCATGCCCGTCGGCATCGAACGGGTCGAGCTCACGATGGCGCCTCCACACCCCCTGGAGCGCCAACCGGTCGTCGAAGCGCTCCCGCTCGGCGTGAAGGCGCTCGACACCCTGCTCACCTGTGGTCGGGGCCAGCGCCTGGGCATCTTCGCCGGATCCGGCGTGGGCAAGTCGACGCTGCTGTCGATGCTCACACGCGGCACCACGGCCGAGGTCGCGGTGCTCGCGCTCATCGGCGAGCGCGGGCGCGAGGTCGAGGAGTTCGTCCACGCTCAGCTCGGCCAGGAGGGGCTGGCCCGCTCGGTGGTCGTCGTCGCCACCTCCGACCAGCCGGCGCTCGTACGCCTCACCGCAGCGCGCACTGCCACCCGCATCGCCGAGTGGTTCCGCGACGAGGGGCACGACGTGCTCCTGCTCATGGACAGCCTGACCCGGTTCGCGATGGCCCAACGGGAGGTCGGGCTCGCCGCCGGGGAGCCCCCGACGACACGCGGATACCCCCCGAGCACCTTCTCGGCCCTCGCCGGACTGCTGGAACGGGCCGGCCAGGGAGCCGGCGGGTCCATCACGGGGCTCTACACCGTCCTCGTCGAGGGTGACGACATGGACGAACCGATCGCGGATGCCGCCCGATCGATCCTCGACGGTCATGTGGTCCTCTCCCGCAGCCTCGCCTCACGGGGCCACTTCCCCTCGATCGACGTGCTGGCCTCGGTCTCCCGGCTGGCACCGGTCCTCCAGGACTCGCGACAGCGCGAGATCGCGATGTCGGCGCGCCGTCTCCTCGCCCTGTACGAGGAAAACCGGGATCTGATCGAGGTCGGCGCGTACCGCTCCGGGGCGACGCCCGAGGTCGACCGGGCCATCGCGGCCCGCCCGGCGCTCGATGCCGCGCTCACGCAGGCCTCGGCGCTCGTGACGACTCCCGAGGCTGCATGGGCCGAGCTCGCCCAGGCGGTGACCGCGTGAGGGCGCGCGGGCTCGAGGCGGTCACCCGGCTGCGTCGCTTCGAGGAGCGCCAGTCGCGGATCGCCCTCGCCCTCAGCCTGGCCCGGGAGCGAGCGACGCGAGAGGCCATCCCCCCCTTCCGGGCGCCGGTTCTGCCGCCTACTGCCCCGATCGACGAGCTCCGGCGCGAAACCCAGTACAGCGAGCTCAACCAAGTGCACCGCCGGAACGCGGTGGCCGAGGCGGCCGAGGCGGCCGAGGCGGCCGAGGCGGCCCGAGCCGGTTGGGCACGGGCCGCGGCTGACCATCGAGCGCTCGAGCGGCTTCTCGACAGACGTCGCCACGAGGAACGGGCTCGCGCCGAGAAGCGGGCGCAAGCTCACCTCGACGAGGTCGCAGTCGTGGCATGGTGGAGGGACGCCGGACACCGGTCCGCCGCCGGACCGGGGCGATCCTGATGACCACGCTCCAGCCGGCCGGCATGGTCCAGGTGCTCTCTCGCATCTCGGAGCTCTCGGGCGCCGTCGGACCCGGCGGCATCGAGCTGCTGAAGGGTGACGGAGCCTTCGCTGACGCGCTCGCGTCGGCGGTGACGTCCACGGCTGATCCGCACAGCGCCTCGGGGAACGGCGGCCTCGGGACCGGCCTTGGGACCGGCACCGGACCAAGCAGCGGACCAAGCAGCGGAAGCATGGGGATGAATGGCATCTTCCAGGCCGGAGACACGGCGACCACTTCGGGCCCCGGCATGCCGAGCTCGGTCCTGCTCGGCCTTGGGAGCACCCCGGCGACCGGCTCGGGTTCGGGAGCCATGACACCGCCGGCCCCGCTGGAGGCCGTCTTCGCCGCCGCGACGGCGGAGTACCGGCTCCCTGCGGGACTGCTCGAAGCGGTTGCCACCCAGGAGTCCGGCATGAACCCGAACGCCGTCTCCTCCGCCGGCGCGGAGGGGATCATGCAGCTCATGCCGGCGACGGCGACGGCCAACGGGGTGGCCAACCCCTTCGACCCGGCCGAAGCGATCCCGGGTGCCGCCAGGATCCTCGCCGGCAACCTTGCCCACTTCGGTTCGGTGCCGCTGGCGCTCGCCGCGTACAACGCCGGCGCAGGAGCGGTCGAACGGTACGGCGGGATCCCGCCGTACCCGCAGACCGAGACGTACGTCTCGTCGATCATGGCGATGCTCGGAGGAAGCTCGTGAACACGCTCGCCTCCCCCCTGCTCTCCCGCCCCGCGGCCGCGGACAAGCCAGCCGGGTCCAACGGGCACGCCTCACCGGAGTTGCGGCCACCAAGCCTCGACCGGGCCCGTGCCTCCGCGGGGCCCTCACCCCTGCTGGCCACCGGGGGGCCGCCGCCGGAACGGCCCACCGACGAGCCCGGCAGCTTCGCCGCGTCGCTGGCTGCCGCTTCGGCACCAGGGTCGGGAGCCCCTGGACGCCCCGTTTCGCACCGCGACCCAGGCCCTACTGGCTCTGCCGACGCGGGCGCCACCGGCGCCGCCGACACCGGGACGAGCTCCGCCGGCCGGCCGGTCGCCCACCAGCGGGCAGAGAGCGCGGCGCGGCACCTCCCGGCGGACGCCGCCAGGACGGAGACGGGCGCGTGGCTCGCCCCGACCGCCGGCACCCTCTCTCCGGCGTCGCCCCCCCTCGGCTCGACGACGCCACGCCCGGGCGATGCAGGAGCCGCCGATGCCCCGGCCGATCTGCCGGCGGCGCGCATCCCGCACACCTCCGGCGGACCCGTGCTGGCGCAGGCCGAGGCCCTCGCCGCGGGGCATGGCCCAGCCGGGCCCGTGACCAGCCAGATCGCCACGCACAGGACGGCACCAGTGGACCGTCACCAGGGTGACAGCGTTTCCCAGCCGGCATCCGAGGGAGCAGGGTCCGAGCCGGACGCTCCGGCACCTGCCACCGGGCGCTCGCGGGGCGCCCCCCTTCCGAGCCAGGGCGACACCCAGGCGACCCGCGACCCGTCCATTCCTCCCGACCGGCTCTCGAGGGGAACCACGGCACCAGAGGCTGGCGCGCTGCCACTGGGGCTTCCCGGCCACGGCGCCTCGGGCCCGACGACGTCTCCGGCTGCGGCCGCCTCGGACCCGGCCACGCCGGACCTGCCGGCCGGCCACGGTGTGCCGACCGGGGTCCTCGACCGTCACCTCGTCGCCGTCCTCCAGCCGGCACTACGGCAGACCGACGGGGCATGGCGGGTCACCGTACGGCTCGATCCTCCAGAGCTCGGGACCGTCGACGCCACGGTCACCGTCCAGGACGGGACCACCACCGTCGTGCTCGCCTACCAGACCGAGACCACCCGCAACGCGCTCCAGAGCGTGCTCCACACGATCCAGTCAAGCCTCGGGAGTCGGAGCACGGTCGCGCTCGCCGACGGCCGAACAGGCGGTGAGCAAGCCGGTACTGCCGCCCGGCACCACCAGCCCGGTTCCCCGCCTGCCGGGCAGAAGGGGCGGGGGGGCGCCAACCGGGGCTCTACCACCCGATCCGGCACCGCCGACCCCGGCAACGACACCGTGCTCCCGGCGGGATCCGCCCCCCGATCGTCTCGATACGGCCAGATCGACGTCCTGGCCTGAAAGGAGCTCTTATGACCGCCATCGACCCCATCGCCTTCAACACCGTGAGCCAGCCCGGTGTCGCTTCAGCACCAGGCTCGACCAGCTCGGGCGCCACCACGACGAACGCCGCCGCCCCCGGTACGCAGCTCACCTCCCAGGACTTCCTCGACCTGCTCTCGGCCCAGCTCGAGTACCAGGATCCGCTGGCACCCACCTCCAGCTCGCAGCTCATGTCCCAGACCACCTCGCTCGAGTCGCTCCAGGAGCTGACGGCGCTCACCTCGGACGTCTCGGCGCTGCTCACCTCGAGCCAGGCCAACCAGGCGACGGCGCTCATCGGCAAGACCGTGAGCGGTTCCGCTCCGGACGGCTCAACGGTCACCGGCGTCGTCACCGGCGTCGGCTACGGCAGTTCCGGCCCCGTTCTCACCGTCGGTTCAGATTCTCTCCCGCTGGCCGATATCACAAAGGCAACCTGAAAGGACACGACAGATGGAAGCAAGTCTCTCCGCCGCGGTCTCCGGCATCAACGCCGAACAGACCTGGCTCGATGCCATCGCCAACAACCTCGCCAACTCCGACACCGTAGGCTTCAAGGAGTCGGACGTGCAGTTCTCCGAGCTCCTCACCCAGCAGGTGAGCGGAGCGACGGCCCCGGTACCGCCGGCGCGGGGCGGTGTGAACCCCGTCGTCGTCGGCTCCGGAGTCAGCGTCGCGGCCATCACCCCCCGGTTCACCCAGGGCAGCATCACCTCGACCGGTGTCGCCTCTGACGCGGCCATCCAGAACAATGGCTTCTTCGTGGTCAACGACGGCGGGCAGCAGGTCTACACGCGCGATGGCGAGTTCAACGTCGACGCCAACGGCAATCTCGTCACCGCCAGCGGCGGGCTCGTCCAGGGGTGGATGGCCACGAACGGCGTCGTGACGCCGAACGGTCCGACGACCGCGCTCACGATCCCCACGGACCAGCAGACTCCAGCCAGAGCGACGAGCCAGATCGTCCTCGGCGGGAACCTCCCTTCGGGGGCGACGACACCGCAGCAGGCGACGGTCACCGCCTACGACGGGCAGGGCAACCCGGTCCCGATCACCCTCACGTTCAGCCCTTCGACGACGGCGGCGAACGAGTGGACGATCAGCGGGACCACCACCGACCCGGCCACAGGGGCAACCGAGAACCTCACCTTCACGGGCGGCAACCCGACCATCACCTTCGGTGCCAACGGCCAGGTGGAAGACGTCAACGGCGCGGCGGTGAGCGCGACCACGCCGACGGCACTCGCCTTCGACGCTCCAGCCGGGTACCAGTTCCCCGCCGGGGCGACCATCTCGCTCGAGGTCCCGCCACCGAACGGTGCGGCCAGCATGACCCAGGACGCCGGGAACGACTCGGCCGGGGCGGTGAGCCAGAACGGGTTCCAAGCCGGCACGCTCGAGTCCTACTCCATCGGGGCATCCGGGACCATCACCGGCAGCTTCTCCAACGGCCAGACCGCGACGATCGGCCAGATTGCCCTGGCCAACTTCGCCAACGAGACCGGCCTCGCCGACCAGGGCGGCGGGTACTACGCCCAGTCGGCGAACTCGGGTGCCCCCCAGATCGGCGCCCCCGGCTCGGGTTCGCTCGGCACCTTGACCGGCGGGGCGGTCGAGGCGTCGAACGTCAACATGGCCAGTCAGCTGACGTCGATGGTCGAGGCCCAGACGAACTACGAGGCGAACACCAAGGTGGTCTCGACGACCGACGGCGTGCTCCAGGCCCTCGTGCAGATGGCCTAGCGGGAACGGCGGTGTCGAGGATGGTGTCAACGGGCACGACCAGGAAAGGGACACGGCGGTGATCGTGCTCACGCGGTTGAACGGGGAGAGGTTCGCACTCTCGATCGATCAGATCGAGCGGATCGAAGAGCGCCCCGACACGGTCGTCACGACCTCCGAGGGCAACACCTACACCGTCCGTGAGTCGCTCAACGACGTCGTCGACCTCGTCAGGGCAGCCAAGGCGGCGGTCTTTGGCGAGCTGGAGCAGGGCGGGTGGCGGACGAACCCGGGGCTCCACCTGGTGCCGTCCGACCACGAGCAGTCGTCCGGATGACGACGCGGCGGGGAGCGATACCGCATCACTCAAGGAAGAGAGGCAGTGCCACGTGAAGACCAAGAACACCGCGATCGGCATGGGAGCCGCATTCGTGTGCGTCCTGCTCGCGCTCGTGCTCGACCACGACTCGATCGCGAAGTTCGCCAACCCGACCGCGCTCATCCTCGTCCTCGGTGGCACGGTCTCGCTCGCCATGGCGGTCTCGCTGGGAAAGAACGTTCCGTTCCTGCCCAAACTGGTCAAGACGGCGCTGACCGGGCAGGCGGTCGACACCAGTGGCCTCTGCGACCGGGTCGTCCACCTCGCCACGGTCGCCCGGCGGGACGGCACCCTCGCTCTGGAGAAGGAGATCTCCGATGAGCATGACCCCTTCTTCCGACGAGCGCTCGAGATGCTGGTCGACGGCCGAGACGCCGAGACCGTCCGGGACGTCATGGGCGCGGAGATCCGTGCCATGCGGCGGCGGCACGCGGCCGGTTCCTCGGTCCTGAAGAAAGCTGGTGGCTTCTCGCCCACCCTCGGCATCATCGGCACGGTCGTCGGCCTGATCCACGTGATGTCGAACCTCTCCTCCCCCTCTACCCTCGGCCCAGCCATCGCCGTGGCCTTCACCGCCACCTTCTGGGGAGTGCTGCTGGCGAACCTGTTCTGGCTCCCCATGGGAGACAAGCTGGTCCGGCTGTCGGAGGAAGAGGCGGAGTACCGCGAGGCCCTGCTCGACGGGATCCTCGCCATCCAAGCGGGGGACAACCCGAGGGTCGTGCAGGCCCGGCTGCTCTCCTACCTGCCAGCCGCCGCCCGCAGCGCTCCGCCGATGCATCCAGCCGACGAGCCCAGCACGGAAGCAGGTGAAGCGGCATGAGCAACCGCCACGTCGAACGCCGTGTCGCCTCCGAGCCGGACAACGAGGAGCGGTGGCTGCTGACCTACTCCGACATGATCACCTTGCTCCTCGCCCTCTTCGTCGTGCTCTTCGCGCTCTCGTCGATCAACAAGATGAAGTTCGTCGAGTTCTCGACCGGAGTGCGCCAGGCGCTGAGCTCGCATGTCACACCGCTCCCGTCCGGGAGCACGGGTCTGCTCCACCAGACCAGCCTGGTGAACCGGCTGGGCACGATCCACCCGCCACAGCCCGTACCGGTCAAACAGTCCACCGCCCCCCCACCGACGTCGGCCAACAATCTCGCCCACCTGGCAGCAGAGATCCACTCGGCACTGGCTGCCCACGGGCTCCTGTCTGCGGTGAACATCACGCTCACGGCGGACCAGCTCAAGATCCGGCTCCTCGCCGACCGCACCTTCTTCGCGACGAACTCCGACGCGCTCTCCGCCAAAGGAGCCGCCGTCGTCGACACCGTCGGCGGCGTCCTCGTTCGCGACGACAACGTCGTCGACGTGAACGGCTACACCGACTCGACACCGGTGACCGGCGGACCGTTCTACTCGAACTACATGCTCTCTGCCGCCCGGGCGGTCTCGGTCGTCGAACGCTTCGTCCACCAAGACGGCATCGCTGAAGGTCGCCTCCAAGCCACCGCGTTCGGTTCGACCCACCCGGCGGTGCCGAACACCACACCGGCGAACCAAGCGCGCAATCGCCGCGTCGACATCGTCATCCTCGGGATGAACCAATGAGCCCGACGGGAAGCGGCTCCGGCGCGACGCCCAAGAAGGCCCGCATGAAGCTCCTCGCTGCCGCCGGAGTGGTCGTCGTCCTGCTCGGCGCGGTGGCTGCCTACTCGGTGCTCGCCAAGACGCCGGCCAAATCGGTGCCGGTGCCCGGGGCGATCGTCGACCTGCCGGCGACGACCGTCAACCTTCCGAACGGCCACCTCCTCCAGGCGACGGTTGCCCTCCAGCTGGTGAAGGGTGCCCTCCTCACGCCCCCGACGATGGCCGCTCTCGAGAACGCAGAGATCGACACGCTCTCCAGTTTCCATTACTCGGTGCTGCTCGGCGCATCGGGAAAGGCGAGCGCGCAGGCAGTCCTGTTGCAACGCTTCAACACCGTCGTCGCCTCGACCACGGCGGCGGCGGGCAGCAGGGCCACCCGTGCGGCAACAGGCCACGCGACGACCTCTCCCCCGGCGAGCATCCTCGACGTGTACTTCACGGCGTTTGTCATGCAGTAGGACAGCAGGTGTCATGCAGTAGGACAGCAGGTGTCATGCAGTAGGACAGCAG
>JAJZJY010000763.1 GCA_021809885.1 Actinomycetes bacterium | reverse complement strand
GGCCAGACGACCTGACCCGAGTCTGCCACGCTGCCCGGTCCACCCCGACGGGACCGTTCGGCGGGAGGGCACCTACGGGAAGCCGCCTCGTCCGCGCTACCGCTGCTTCTACACCGATGCCGCCGGCGCGCCTCGCAAGCACGGGTTCACTCCGATCGTCCCGCGCCGGCTGGAAGAGCGCCAGCGTTGCCCGACCTGCGAGCAGGAGGTCCCAGTCCACCACGGCTCACCCATGCTCCCAGGCGGTCTCTATGGCGTTGCAGAAGTGGCAGAGGCCATGTGTGCGGTAGCTGGTGGTGTTAGCTACACCGAGGCGCTGCGGCGCCTGCGCATCCGGCGCCAAGCGGTGTCTCGGCGGGGACTGGGGACCGTCGAGGGCGGTCAGACGGTGGCCGACTGGGTGGACAGGTTCACCCCGGTGTTGGAACGCCACTATGGACAGGACGAGTGGGCTGAGACCATCGTCTGCGACTCGACTGAGTTCGACTGGACCAACCCGAGGACCGGCGTCACCGAGCAGCTCTTCGCCATCCTGGCCGTCTGGGGCTATCCGGCCGGAGCGAGGGACGGCAGCCTCTGGGCGCTTCGTGCGGTGCCTTCGGACACGAAGGGGGCGTGGAAGGAGCTGCTCGCCACCAAGTCTGGGTCGCCGGCCCTCGTCATCTACGACGGGGACTTGGCCATTGGATCAGCTGTGCGAGAGAGCTTCCGAGGAATCCCTCTCCATCTCTGCGAGCACCACTTCTACGTGAACGGCGCGAAGGCCCTGGCCAAAGACGGCGAGCACGGCATGGGCAATCGGTTCCGCGCCCCGCTCAACGACGCTGCACGCTCGCCCAGGCACTGGGTGGCCTTCCGGCGCGCCGTCGCCCAGGCCGGCCTCGTGCACACCGTCGCCTGGGTTGCCCACTGGGACGCCCAGCTGACGGCCCAGACCGCCTGGCGCAAGACGATCCCCGCCCACTACTCGACCGGAGCCCTCGACCCCAAGATCACCGAGGTCCGCCAGATGCTCGAGCGCCGGCGCTGGACCTTCCGGAACCTCACCCGCATGAACCACCTGCTCGAGCTCATCCGGTTGCACCTCAACCGGCAGGACAGCCCGGCCGACTGGGCGAGGGTCATCAAGTCCGAGCTCGAGACCGTGGCGGGCATGGGCCGCGGCGAGGGCGCCGCAACTCTCGACTTCCGTCGGTCCCGGGCGCCGGTACTACCAAGACTCTCGGACCCAGTCGCCAAGACTGCCGATGGGAGTCGCATCTATACGCTGCGCAAGCACCCGGTGGCGGTGCGCGCGTGACCAGAACAAGAAGAAGCGGCCCCGGAGGGCCGCCTTCTTCATCCCAGTTGGAGCTGGATCCGCTCGTTGTCGTCTTGTCTGCTCTTGGCGACAAGCTCGAGGTCGAAGCCCATGTGCCCGAGGTATGTCCGCAGCGTCGAAACCTGGACGTCCTCAGAATGCTCAATGGCGCTCACGCGACGCTGTGAGACACCCATCTCATGGGCGAGTTCCGCTTGCGTGACTCGCCCTGCGCGAAGCTCATGCAGGGCGACGCGTCGGTACGCCTCTTCTACCTCAGCTTCGATCCGGGCTCGGATCACGGGGTCAGCCATGAACCGCTCCCTGGTTTCCTTGTAGCTCATCAGCGTCTCCTTCTACGAGGCCTGTCCGTGCTTGCCGGTGGGCGGGCACCGGCGCTCCGGGCTCGTTCTTCCTCGTCCTTCTTTGCCTGCTTCACCATCCGGGAGAAAATCCCATCGGCCACCGGCACATTCGAGTTGTACCAGGTTGTCCAGTTTCCAGCCTTGTCCCCTCCCAGCAGGAGGAGGCCCGTTCTCCGGTAGTCGAAGGCGTACAGGATGCGGAACTCGGTCCGACCTTCCGAGGCTGGCCGCAGCTCCTTCATGGCGCACCGATTTGGCTGACGGATCGGCCGCGACAATGGCATCTTGGCCATCGGTCCCTCCCGCCTGAGGTATTCCAGGGCGGCAGTGACATGTTGCTGGTCGTCCAGGCTCAGTGTGTCGAACCAGGCGTCGAACTCCTCTGACTCATCAGTTTCCCAAGCCAAGCTTCCTCGGCCTCTCTATGGTACGGATTCTATCGGTAGAACGCAAGAGTTCTACCGCGACGACAGTGGCGGCCTACGAGCCTGACGCAATGAGGAGTGCTATAAAACCCACTCTACTCAAAGGGGGGGACATGGCTGTCGACCACGTCGGGCCGTACGTCGGCACCCAGGGTGGCCAGGCGGTCATGGTCGACGCCCCCCACGCCGGGACCGACGTCCAGATCGACGCGCTCTCCGACTGGCCTGCGCCGACGGGTGCCGCCCGTCCCTCCGAGCTCGTCAGACGGACATGAGGGTGATGGTGGTTATACCAAGTTATACTTCGGAGCTGATGGCGGTGAAGACGGCGATCTCGGTGCCCGAGGGCACCTACGAGCGGGCAACCAGACGCGCACGAGAGCTCGGCATGAGCCGCTCAGAGCTCTTCTCCCGCGCGGTCGTCCGGTACCTCGACGAGCTCGACGCCAAGTCGGTGACGGACGAGATCGACCTCGCCGTCGCGTCGTCCGGCCAGAACGACGGCTCGGCCGCCGACGCCGTTGCCGCCGGACATCGCGCGCTGGCCGGCGTCTCCGACGAGTGGTGATCGAGCGAGGGGGCATCTACTGGGCTGATCTCGGAGCGCCAGTCGGCTCGCGGCCGGCCAAGCGCCGCCCGGTGGTGGTCGTCTCCGCGGACACCTACAACGCGAGCCGCCTGGCGACGGTCCTTGCGGCGGTCGTCACGTCCAACACCGCCCTGGCCGCCATGCCCGGCAACGTGTTCATGCCGGCGCTCGCGACCGGCCTGCCCCGTGACTCCGTCGTCAACGTGACTGCGCTGGTCACCTTGGACAAGACCGACCTCGCCGAGCGAGCCGGGACCGTGCCGGCATCCCTGTTGGACGAAGTGGAGCGAGGTCTGCGCCAGG
>JAJZJY010000762.1:1759-2983 GCA_021809885.1 Actinomycetes bacterium | reverse complement strand
GCCTCCACCGTTCCCGCCCTCGTCCATGCCTCGAGCACCGCTCGGTCACCTCTGCGCAGTTTCAGTGGAGGTAGTCGCATGACGACATCAAAGCACATCCGTGTAACTTACGCGGTGATCTACTAGTATGCTGAAAGTATGCGTCGACGGGTGACAATAACGGTAGAGGAGGGCGTCGTCCAAGCAGCGGAGGCAGCGGTAGCTTCGGGGCGCTCGCCGTCAGTGAGCGATTGGGCCGCCCGTGCCATGGCCGACCGCGCCAACCGCGAACGGCTGGCGGATGTTCTCGCCGGCATTCGCGAGGAGCTCGGCCCGGCGACAGACGAGGAGACGGCGTGGGCCCGAAGCGTCCTCGGCCTCTAGTTCTGGACGCTGGCGCCCTTATCGCCGTAGACCGAGCCGACCGGTACGTGATCCGGCTGCTCGAACTAGCTGACGAGGTGTACGTGCCTGCCGGCGCCCTAGCCCAAGCTTGGCGCAACCCTGCCCGGCAGGTCCGGCTCGTTCGGGTCATCGGAGCTGACGGAGTGACCATCGACCCACTCGACGCGGACAGCGCCCGCGCCGCTGGACAACTGTGCGGTGCGACCGGGACAGCCGACATCGTCGACGCGTCGGTCGTCGTCCTGGCACGAGCCGTAGGCGGGGTGGTCGTGACGAGCGGCCATGGTGACCTGCGGCACCTTGACCCCGCTGCCAGCATCGTCGCCTTGTAAAGGACTGCGAGCCCGCCGCCCCTCCAGCTCGACAAAGACCAGAAACCGTCTCCGCGGAGTCTCCTCCGCCAGACAGGGAAGCTCCCTGGGCCAATAGGGCCTTTCTAGAAGCGGTGCGCCCACTCCTTGGAGCGCAGCCTCTTTATGCGCTCCGGGGTAGGCGGGTGGTCGCTAAACCACTTGGCAAAGGTGACACGGCGTCCCTTCAGCGGGTTGACGATATAGAGAGCGGCCATCTCGCGAGGGACCTGCATGGGGACCCGGCCGGCGGCCATCTCTAGTTTGGTGAGGGCCGAGGCGAGCGGCTCGCCGTCGCCGATCAGCCTGGCACCGTCCCGGTCGGCCTCGTATTCACGGCTCCTCGACAAGGCCAGCTGCAGGAGCGTCGCCGCCAGGGGCGCCAGGATCACCATCGCGAGGAGCCCCAGGATGTTTTCGTCGGTGTTGCGCCGGCCGCCGCCGCCACCGAAGCCGCCAAAGAACAGGCTGCTCCACGCGGCCATCCGGG
>JAJZJY010000762.1:0-1749 GCA_021809885.1 Actinomycetes bacterium | reverse complement strand
GCGCGAGGAACGTGATGCCCATGGCAATTGACGCCGCCACCGAAGAGATCAGGATGTCGCGGTTGCGGACGTGGGAAAGCTCGTGGGCGAGCACGCCCCGGAGCTCGGACCAGGTGCAGACCTGCAGGATCCCCTGCGTGACGGCGACTGCAGCGTGCTTGGGGTTGCGGCCAGTAGCAAACGCGTTGGGCTGGGCAGCTGGCGACACGTAGAGCCGCGGCATTGGCATCTTGGCACGGGTGGTTAGGTCCTTCACGATCTCGTAGTACTGAGGCATCTGCGCCTCGGAGACCGGAACTGCACGGGCGGCGGTAATCGCGATCTTGTCCGAAAACCAGTAAGAGGCCCCGACAAAGAGGAGGCCGATGACAAGCCCTATGATCAGGCCCTGCTCACCCCAGAAGGCGCCGATTCCGAGGCAGACAGCCCCGAGGAGAGCCAACAGGAAGACTGTTTTTATGTTGTTGCGGTTCATCTGCGTGATCCTCTAAGAAGCAGAGTAGCCCTCCCAGCTGAAAAGACGCTGAGCAGGGGACAGAGCCGTCGGTCACCTCGGCGGTGTGCTGCGCCCATGTCGGTGCTGCGCCCACCTCGGTGCGGCGCCCACCTCGGCGAGAGGACCCCATGGAGGCGTCCTCAGTCGTAGTAGCCCGAGTGCACGTAGAGTGTCGGGATCCCCTCGGAGCGGAACATCTCCACATTTCGCAGGTCGTCCTCGAAACACAGGGCCACGTCCATCCCCCGCTCGCGGACACCCCGCACCGCCTCTTGCTTGAAGTGCCGGGCGGGCCTGCGGTCTCCGTCCTTGCGCATTACGAGAAGGTCCCAGCGCAGCTGGTGGCGGTCGAGCCAGCCCAATGTAGCCGTACGGACGCGGGCCGGGCGCGCCGTCAGGAGCACGACGATCAGCTCTGGAGCGAGCAGGTGGAGCACCGTGGCGACCTCGTTGATCAATGGGTCATCGCCCGAAGCGGCGAAGAACGCCTCCCAGTCAGGACGAGGTCCCTTCAGGTGGTGCTGGCGAGAGGCGGCATCGGAGAGAACGCCGTCAAGGTCGAACACCACCGCTGTCCCGTCTCGCAGCCCGCGGTGCCAAGTCCATAAGGACCCCCCGGTCTCCAGAGCGGCCAAGTCGGCTACGTCCACATGGCCACAATAAGGACTGTGAGCACAGGCTTGGTTGGCTCACCCAGGCTGAGCTCCACAGACCTGACCGCGAGGCCGAGCAGCCCAACCGCGGGCTGGCCCAAGCTGGGCTCAGACCGACCAGGGCAGCGTTATCGCGTGGGCCCAGGAAAGGACGGGGGTCGACACTCCGGCAAAGACCGTGAACACAACGCACAGCACGATCACGGCAGCGGTTGCGGCCGGGACCCGGACACGGGCGTGCGGAGGCGGCCGAAGAGCGAGCGCCTTGTCACGTGCGTTGAGGCCGGCGGTTATGATCGCGTGCAAATCCGAGCCCAGGTAGCCACCGAGCCTACCAGCCGCCCAACCACGGCCACCCTCCTCCTCGCCGCCAGCACCCTCTCCGCCAGCACCCTCTCCGCCAGCACCCTCTCCGCCTACGGTCGCTGCCCCCGGGCCGCCTGCGCCGCTCAAGCTGAGCGCGGCGCTGGCAGCAGCACCAGCCCCGTCTGGCGCTAGGAACATGACGAGTGCCACCCGGAGGTAAAAGAACGCTGCAACCGCAGCCCCGAGCATCCCGATCAGGCCGAGCTCGTACTGGCCCTGTCCTAGGACAGCCTG
>JAJZJY010000761.1 GCA_021809885.1 Actinomycetes bacterium | reverse complement strand
GCAGCCGGGGGTTCACCTCGAAGAAGTGGTAGTGGCTGGTGACGCTGATGGGCACGGCCGACTCGTTGACGATCGTGACGGCCCGGTCTGCCTCCGTCGCAGGCAGCGCCGGCGTGGGCGCCGCCTCCACGAGGCTGCCGGGTCCTGCCTGGCGGCGGGCGTCGCCCAACCGGAACGGGTCGCGCACGACAGCGAGGCGCGTGCCGTCGTCGAAGACCGCCTCGACGTGGACGTCGGTGACGACGTCGGTCACGCCGGTCAGCACGTCGCCGGCCGAGAGGACCCCCCGGCCGGCCTCGATCGCCTCGGCCAGGCGCGCCCCGTCGCGCGCCGCCTCGCACACTGCGTCGGCGACGAGGGCGGTCGCTTCCGGCACGTTGAGCAGGAGGCCGCGGCGCCGGCGGGCCCGGGCGAGCTCGGCGGCGCTGAACAGCAGCAGCCGATCCCGCTCGGATGGGGTCAGCCGCATGGCGAGGCCGGCATGGGGTGGACATTACCGTCGCCGCCGGCGGCGCCACCTCAGCGGGCAGACACGACCCGCCGGTAGCGCGTCTCGATGGCTGAGTAGACGACCGAGGTGGCCAACCCGGCGGCGACCACTGCGATGACGGCCATGCCCCAGGCGTGGCCGGACAGGTGGAGCAGCAGGGCGTCGGTGCCGTACGAGCGGCGTGGGTTCGCGGTCACGGCGGCGACCATGAGGAAGATGCCGATCGGCCCGAACGCCACCGCCCGGGCGGTGATGCCCACGGCGCCGGCGGCGTCGGTGACCCGCCTCAGGGCGCGGGGCATCCGCTGCAGGTCGAGGCCGTTGCGGAAGTCCCGGTGGAGTGCCATCCGGATGGTGACGGCGCAGAGGGCGAGCACGGCCAGCCCGGCGAGGACGAGCAGCACCCGCCCACCCGGCACGGAGAGCACCTGGGCGGTGACCCGCACCTGGGACTGCTGCGAGCCGGTCTGGTGCCGGCCGGCGAGGAAGCTGGCCGGGGCGGTGGCGAGCGCCACGAAGAACAGCCCCTGCAGCGCCCCGAGAACCCGCCGCCTGGTGCGTTCCTGCTCCTCCCGCCAGGCACCCACCACCCGCGCTACGCCGAAGAGCACGAAGCCGAGGGCGACGGCGGCGACGGCCGCTTCTCCCAACCAAGATTGGCAGACGGCCGCCAGAGCGCCGTTGGCGTTGGCCTGCTTGCCGTTGGCCCGCCCCCCGAGGGCGGCGATGCGGGCGGCGAGGGCGGTGAGCACGGCGTAGAAGCCGGTCTGGCCGGCGAGGCCGAGCCGGCCGAGGACACCGAGGGTACGCTCGGCCCCTTTCCCTGTCCCTGCCCCAGCCTCCCGTACCCGCTCTGACGTCCGCACTGGCGCTGTCGATACCCCCCACCGGCGCTGCCGATGCCTCGACTCCCGTCGGGACCGGACGCGAGGATCGGTTCGGGCGTGCCCGGCGAATCGATCAGGGTGCTGTAGCAGTCGAAGCTCATCGCCTCGAAGTCGGTCCGCCCCACGGGCGCGCCAGCCATGCCCGGACGTCGGCCCACTCGACGGTCCGGGCGACGAGAGCGACGGTCACACCCCAGGCGATACCGAGGATGATCCCGAACGTGACGTCACTGAACCAGTGCACCCCCAGCACGAGCCTGGTGTAGATCACGAAGACCGACCCGAGGAGAGCGACGAGCCACGGCCACCACTGGTGACGCGCCAACGCCAGCGTCCCGAGCAGGGCGAAGAGGATGGCCGTGACCGCCACCGAGTGCCCTGAGGGAAACGAATAGCTGGTGTCGTGGATCCCCGGCACCGCTCCCGGCGCCGGGTAGACAGCCGTCGGTGGCCGGGGTCGTTGGATGATCTGCCGGATGAGGAACACCTGGAGCTCACCGCCGAAGTACGCCACGAGCGGGGCGAGAGCTCTGATCGAGCGGACAGTGAGGACCAGGATCACGGTGAGCACGGCAGCGATCACCGCGAGCTTCGGTGCGTCACCCAGGAAGGCCACGACCTTCGACACCCCGACGAGCCCGAAGCGGTGGTGCACGTCGAAGGTCTGGACGCGGTTGTCCCATCCCTGGATGGGGCCGCCTCCGTGGCGGCCGACGAAGGCCAAGCCGAGCACAAGCCCGACCACGAATATCCCGGCGGCTGCTGCTACCAGCACGCCGACGCAGCACCACACACGGCCGGCGCCGGGGGAGGGCCTCGACCCACGTGGAGACGAGCCTGGTCGCAGGACCCGGTCACTCCTCAAAGGGGAACCTCGATGGAGCAGCACATCCCTCCATTACCACCGTTTCCTCCCCTCGAGGGAGCATACTCCGGCACCGACCGCATGAGTGATGATGTCGCAAAGGGACTGAACTAAACAGTTCCGGTCGGCAGTGACTTGGTAGGGTGATGGAGGACTTCGAGGCGTGGTACCGGCGGGAGTACCCCCGGGTGCTGGCTGCCTGTACCGCGCTGGCAGGCGGCTGGCCGGATGCTGGTCGAGAAGCGGCCGATGAAGCGTTCACTCGGGCGATCGAGCGTTGGCGGTCGGTAGGGCAGATGGCAGCTCGCGGCGGGTGGGTGCAGGTGGTGGCGCTCAACCATCTCCGCCGGTGCCTTCGCCGGCGTGCCAGCGAGCAGCGGGCGCTGCGCAGCTCGACCCTGGTCCCGGCGGTCGTGTCCGAGCCTCCTGACGTGACGCTGTGGCAGGCCGTTGCCGGCCTGCCAGCCCGCCAGCAGGAGTGTGTGATCCTGCGCTACGTCCACGACATGTCCGAGAACGACATCGCTGACGCGTTGGGGATAGCTCGAGGGACGGTCGCGGCGACCTTGCACGGCGCCGTCCGCCGCCTGCGCAGCGAGCTCGCAGAAGAGATCCTTCCACCTGAGGAGGTGCAGCTTCCATGATCGACCTCGTCGAAGCCGGCCGCCGGCTCGCGACCTGGGACGCGGGGGAGCCGACCGATCTGGCCGCCCTGTGCGGCCGGGCCCGTCGTCGCCGGACC
>JAJZJY010000022.1 GCA_021809885.1 Actinomycetes bacterium | reverse complement strand
GTCGGAGTCGAGGCGGCGGCTCCGCTCCTCCGGCTGGATGCGGCCGTCATCGGCGTCGGCGAGGCGGGCTGCGAGCCAGCCTCGCAGCGCCGGGCCACTCAGCTGGGAGCGCACGGACTCGGCATGCAGCAGCTCGGCGACGTGCTGCAGGTCCGTGACCATGCGCTCGCCGCCTTCCACGGCGAGGAGCCGCGCCGACAGCTGCTCCTCGACGATGATCGCCCGGTGGAGGGCCGCAACGCCCCGGGCGGCGAGGATGACGGCCCAACGGTGGGCGCGGTCGTGGACGTCCTCCCACCGCCGCTCGTCGGCGGTGGCCACCTCCCGGGCTGTCATCCCGACGAACGACGACAAACCCAGCCCGACGATGCGGGACCGCACCGCTGGTTCCTGCACGGCGTCGAGCAGGCGCAGCCAGTCACGCGCCGCCTCCGTGGCGAACACGTTCTCGAGACCGGCTACCACGGCCGGGACACCTGCGGACCGGAGGGCGTCGCGGACGTGCAGGGCTTGCTGGTTGGTGCGGGTGAGCACGGCGACGTCACGGGCTTCGACCGCCCGGCGCCGGCCACGTTCCATGACGGTCGCCGCTGAGCCCAGGAGGGCTGCCACGTCCCTGGCGACATCGTCGGCGATCCACTCGACCGCCGACGCCTTCTCGTGCAGTTGTTTGGCGTCGGTCTTGCGGATGTCGGGCACGCGGTCCGGGACGACGCGGACCCGGATGGGGGCGGGGCGAGGTGCGCCCTCCAGGCTCGGGAGCCGGCGCTCCGGCGGCGCACTCACCGGGCGGAAGGGGATCTCCCGGTGGCCGAGCAGGGTCGGGCTCAACAGCGCGGCGGTGGCGTCGAGGAGGGGCTGGTCCGATCGCCAGTTGGTTTCGAGGCTGAGGCGTTGCGCGTCCCGGTTGGCCGCCAGGTAGGCGTACACGTCCGCTCCGCGGAAGGCGTAGATCGCCTGCTTGGGGTCACCGATGAGCACCAGCGTCGCGGCAGCCCCGCCAAACGCCTGCTCCAGGACACGCCACTGCACCGGGTCTGTGTCCTGGAACTCGTCGACCAGGACCATCCGGTACCGGCGCCGGAGCCGGTCGCACGCCGCCGGGCCGCGCTCGTGGTGCTCGAGGGTGCGCGAGAGCCGCTCCAGGAGGTGGTCGTAGGTGAGGAGGTTCTCCTCCTGCAGCCGGCGCGCCACCTCCGCCCGTGCCCTCGACGCCAAGCGGCTCAGCAGGGCTGCACCGGCCGGAGCCGGGACGATCTCGGCATCGGGGTTTGCAACGGCGGCCCGCGCCGCCGCCCGAGCGGCGCCGAGCCCGAACCCCGGCCGGCCGTGCAACCGGGCGTGGCGGAGGTAGAGGTCGGCGACGACCTCATCGACGAGGTCCGTGGGATCCTCGAGCAGGGTCGCCCCGACGTCCACATCGCCGGCCGATCCGAGGCCGCTCAGCACGAGCTGGCAGAAGCCGTGCGTGGTCGTGATCGTCACCGCGTCGAAGCTGGCCAGGGCGTCGGCGAGTCGCTGGTGCCGCACGGCTACCTCGCCGGCCGAGCCGGATAGGAGCTGGGCGACGAGCTCGTCCGCACGACCCGCGCCTCCCTGGGCGACGGGCACGTCGCCGGCGCTGCCAGCACCCGGCCACCCGGCGGCGAGGGCCTGCCCGAGCGTGGCCTCCGCTGTGGACACCCGCTGGCGGATCCGCTCGCGCAGCTCACCGGTTGCCATGCGGGTGAAGGTGACAGCGAGGAGACGATCGGGGTCGAGGCCTTCTGCGAGGAAGCGGGTCACCAGGCCGGCAAGCGTCGCCGTCTTGCCGGTGCCGGCGCTCGCCTCGATCACGGTCGTGCCCGGTCCCGGCAGGGGATCGGAGAAGGAGAAGGGCCGGGTGGCAGCGGTTGGAGCGTCTGCCATCCTCAGCCCCCCATCGCGAGGTGGTCGACATCGCCGCAGACCTCCGCGGCGAGGAGGTCGTCCCACAGTCGGCGCGCCAGGCAGCCGAACCTTGTCGGCTCGCCAGCCCAGGCCCCACCGCGCTCGTGCTCCGGCGGCGCCTCGTCCAAGCGGTCGCGGAAGCGGGGGTGCGCCCCCCAGATGCGGCGGTGCTCGGGGTCGTCCTGCTCGCCGGCAAAGCCTCGGCTGCCCTTCCAGCGCTCCTCCGCTGCGTGCAGGGCGTCGTCGGCATCTCCTCCGAGATGCCGGGCTGCCGCCCACGCCGCCGAGGTCGCGCAGAACAGGGGCAGCGGCTCCCGCATGCCGTGGTCACGCAACTCGACGAGGGCGCACAACGAGCGAAGCGCCGCAACCCGGTGGGCGTCGGCGTCGACGGCCAGCGGTCGCAGCACTGCCATCGACGGGGGCCGGTGGGACGCGGGACCGCGGCCGAGCGTGATGGCGCACACGCCACGATCGGGCCGCGCCGCCGATATAGCGAGAAACCTCACCCACGCCGCCAGGCGGTGCTTGGGGGCGAGCCGGGAGTAGCTGCAGGCCACGATGGCGCCGCCGCGCAGGTTGGGCACCGTGCCGATCAGCGAACGGCCGCCGGGCAGGACGACGTGGACTTCCGATGATTGCCCCGGCGATGGGAGACCGAGCGCCGCCACCGCATCGAGCAGGGCCTGGACCTCGGGGCGTACCGCGTCGAGCACCTCGTCCGCGAGCCGACCGGGCGGCAGGAGGCCCCGTCCCCGCTCGACCGCTTCCGCCACCGGGAGGGACACGCCGGCGAGGCAGGCCTCCAGCATGCGGTTGCCGACACCCCACCGCTCGAGCGGATCGAGCTCGATGGGCAGCGTGTCGATGAGGCCTGAGTCACGCTCGCCGGCGAACAGGCCGAGGCGGGTGCGCAGGAACGACCGCACTGGGTGCTCGACGAAGCGGATCAGGTCCTCGAGCTGGACGACGGGCTCGTCCAACGCCGGCAGGCGGCCGTCCAACCAGGCGGCAGGCGCGCAGTGCTTCGTCGACGAGGCCGCCCCGGCCAGGTCGACCCGGTCGAAGCCCCACGGCCGGCCCGCCAGCCACGCATGCCCGGCAGGAGCGAGACCGCCGGGCCGGAAGTTGCGCTGGTCGAAGGCCTGCAGAGGGTGCTGCACGAGCAGCACATCGCGCGCCGGACGGCCATCGGCCGCCCGGAAGGTGGCGTCGAGGACGTCGAGCAGCTCGGCGACGGGCACGGCGGGGGCCAGCGGCCTGTTGGTCCGCTCGTCGCGACCGGCGTAGGTGATCACCAGGTGGTCGGTTGCCGAGAGCACGGCGTCGAGGAGCAGCTGGCGGTCCTCGGACCGCGGGTCACGGTCGCCGACCAGGGGCCGGGCGGCAAGGAGGTCGTCCCCGTCCGACTGCGGGCGGCGCGGGAAGGCACCGTCGTCGAGCCCGAGCGCCACGACCACGCGGTGGGGCACCGACCGCATCGGGACGAAGGTGCAGATGGTCAGGTCGCCGGTGCGGAAGTTGGCGCGAGTCGGCCGGCCCTGCAGGCGGGAGCCCAGAAGTGCCCGGACCTCGGCCAGGCCGACCACTCCGCCGGTTCCTCCCGCATCCGGGCCGCCCGCACCCGACGCCTCCTCCAGCACCTCGGCGGTGACGCGCCGGAGCTGGTCGTGCTGCCACTCCTCGCCGTTCGCTGCAACCGCCAGCGCATCCGTCCCGGCGAGAAGGGCGTCGGCCCACTCGCTGACGGTCTGGGGTCCGCGCAGGGCGCTGAGCGCCGCCCCCAGGCGGGAGACGAGCTCGGCGACCCGGCCGACGAGGTCGACGTCACCGCTCGGCACGTCGTCGTAAGGGACGGTGCCCTCGTAGACGCAGCCGTCCTCCCCGCTCATCGCCACACCGAGCAGGAGCCGGTCGAGCCCGGCAGACCAGGTGTTGGCATCGACGCCACCGAGCCGCCACCGCTCGCGGTGGGCGCGGTCGAGCCCCCACCGCACGCCGGTGCCCACCACCCACTCCTCGAAGGTCGCCAGGTCGTCGCGGTCGAGCTGGAAGAGCCGTGCCACGGGGGGCCTGCCCGCCAGGTCCACCACGGCCGACGCGGTGACCCGCCCGTCGGCGAGCTCGAGCAGCTGCGCCGCCGTCGCGAGCAGCGGGTTGGTCTGCCGCAGCGAACGGTCGGCGAGCCGCACGCGCAGCCTCGGCATTCCGGCCACGCGTCCATCGGTGCCGCCGGCCGCCGGGCCGCGCCCCGGGTCCTCGGCGCCGAAGGCGGCGTGCACGAGCGGCGCGAAGCTCTCGATGTCCGGGCACATGACGATGACGTCGCGGGGCTCGAGGGTGGGGTCGTCTGCGAGCAGGTGCAAGACGGCGTCCCGGGCGACCTCCACCTGCCGGCCCCGACCATGGCAGGCGTGGACCTGCAGGGAGTTGTCCGTCACCGGCAGCAGCGCGCGCTCCTCCGAGCCCGGTCCGGGCGGTCGGCGGTCGCCCCGGATGTCGCTCTGCAGCCGTCCCAGCACGGTGGCCGGGGCCTCGCTCCCGTCGACGTCGACCGGACGGTGCTCTCCGTCGACGACCCCGTGGGATCCCAGCACGAGTTGCATCTCGCGGGCGTCGCGAGCCCAGCTGCGCAAGAGCGGGTGGGAGGGCAGGCGGGCCGTCGGGTCCGAAGCGCGCGCCAGGCCCTCAGCCACGCCGTCGCCGATCTCTCCAGCGACCCGCTGCCACAACACGCCCGAGGGGTGCAGCAGGAACAGGTGGACCTCCCGGCTGGCGGCGACGGCCTGCAGGACCTCCAGATGGCTCGACGGGAGCCGGGTCAGGCCGAACAGGGCGACCCTCTCGGGCAGGTCGAGCAGCGCCGGCTCGGCAGTCAACCTTGCCGCCGCCAGGGCGAAGCGCTCCGCCGGGCTCGGAACGCCCATGCGCTGGTGCAGCAGCCACCACAGGTGGGCCTGCCAGATCGCCGTGGGATCGCCGGCGTCGTCGACGCCTGCCGACCCGCTGGAATCGAGCCATGCGCGCACCATGGCGGGGCGGTGCACGGCGTACTGGTCGAAGAGGTCGGCGAGGTGCCGGAGGGCGGCGTAGCGCCGTAACTGCGGACCGTCGCCCGGGCGGGGTTCGGGAGTGGCCGCCCGCAGGTGGGCGACCAGCGGGTCGAGCACCGGATCGTCCTGGTGGTCGTCCACCACATCCAGGAGCGGCCACACGGCCCGCTCCGGGCGCCAGGGGTCGGTGTCCGGCCGGAGCCCGCACGCAGCGGCCGTCGCCTCCCCGACGAGCGTGCCGGGGAACGGGAAGCGCACGTTCGCGCACACCCCTCCGGCCCCTGCCTCACCGCCGGGCGTCCCGAGCCGGTGCGACAGCCTCTGGCTGAGCCACCGCTCGACGCCCCGGGTGGGCACGGCGACCACCTCCGGGGTGATGGGGTCGGAGGGCGGGGCTGAGAGGAGGTCGCCGAGCGCGTCAGCGAGGCGGTCCGCCCGCTCCGATCTGTGCACGACCAGCACCTGTCGACCTCCTCCGTGGGGACAGTATCCCGGGCCACTGACCGTGCCCCTTCCGTCGCCACCGTCTCGTGAAGGGAGAAAGACGCCGCCGTCCCCTCCTCACGTCTGCCGCCAGCGGGCTCGACCCGGGCGAAGCTATCCGGAGGCCCCGAGCGCGGGGACGATGTTCTCCAGGAGGTACTCCAGCTGCTCGGTGGTGAAGGCCCCGGGGTGGCGGACGACGACATCGCCTTGGGGGTCGACGATGAGGGTGAAGGGAATGCCGGTGATGCGTTCGGCGCCGGCCGCTGTCCCGTTGCTGTCCGACACCAACGGGTATGTCACCCCGGCCCTCGCCGCCATCGCCCGCCCGGCTGCGGCTCGGTCGGCGACGTCGACACCGACGAAGGCCACCTTCCCCCCGGCCCATCGGTGCACCGCCTCGAGGTGCGGCAGCTCGCTGCGGCAGACGGTGCAGGTGGACGAGTAGAAGTTGACGACGGTGTAGCGACCCCGCTCGGCGCTCAGCGAGAACCGGCCGGACCCGTCGAGGAGATAGGGAAGGCTGAAGGCGGGGACTTTCGTCGTGGCCGTCGCTTCGGGACCGTTGACATGGACCCGTCCCGGCAACAGGTCGGCGGCGACCTGGGCGATGCCGTGGGCGAACTGCGCCGTGTTGGCGGCCGCCGTCCCGAACTCGCCGATCGCCCGCTCCCGCCCGCCGGGACCGACGAAAAACATCTCCGCTCCGTGCACGACCGTCCTCGCCTTGCTGTTCAACCCGACGTAGACGCCGTACTCCTTCCACACCTGCCGCAGCGCTGCCGGGCTGGCGGTGCCGAAGTACCAGTTGGGCTGGCCGCCGAGGCCGTGGGCGTCGGTCCACGCCCGCACCTGGGCGACCTGCGGGTGGAAGGGGTTGACGTTGACGGACAACCACACGACGTCCTTGGCGGCCCGCCCGAGGTCGTGGTTGGCGGCGACGATGTCGTTGGCCAGGAACGTGCAGAGGTCGACGCACTCGTCGTCGTTGAAGGAGATCACGACGGCCTTGCCCCGGAACTCCGCCGGCGACACGGGGCGGCCGTACTGGTCTGTCAGGTGGAACGGCCCCGCCGCCGCCGCCTGCCCGTGGAGCACCGACAGGGACAGCATCAGGCTCGTCGGGGCGTTGACCCCCGGCACGAGGTTGGGGTTCGCCAACGGCTGGCCGGCGGCGCTGCTGCTGGCGTTGCCGCCGGTGCCCAACCCAGCGAAGAGCACGACCGCCAGCAGGCCGGCGGCAACGAGCCCGGCGCCCAGGTACCACAGAGGATTGGCGCCGGACCGCTTCACGACACGACGACGCTACGACCGGCGGCGGGCGGCAGCCAAGTCACCCGACCGGAGGCACTTCCAGAGATGCGCTCCACGCCCGGATGGCGGTCTCCCCCATCCCGGCTGCACTGACAACCGCCCGCCCCGTGAACCCGCGATAGGTCACCCGGCGTCTGCGATGATCGAGCCGCAATGACCGAATGGGAGAACGCCGCCGGAGTCACCAGCCCGCTCCACCATCTTGCGCTGGCCGCCGACTGGGATCGGTCGTCTCCGGACTACCGAGGCTCGACTCTGGGTCGGAGCCTCGAGGACGAGGGTTTCGTCCACTGTTCTGGGACCTGGCAGGTGCAAGGCATCGCCGACGCCGTCTACCGGGGGCGCAGCGACGTCGTCCTGCTCACGATCGACCCGGAACGGGTCGGAGCGGACGTGCGGATCGAGGGGGGTTACCCCCACGTCTACGGGCCTGTCCCGACGGACGCGGTGGTCTCGGCGCGGGCGGTGCCGCTCGGCGGTGACGGCCGGCTGCAGCTCGACGACCTGCTGCCCGAAGTGCTGCCCGGGTGGCCGTTGGCCGATCTTCGCTCGGTGGCCGAGGCGGTGGATCAGGTGCCGGCCGGCGTCGACGAGGTCCGGGTCGACGGGGCGACGATCCTGCGATGGCAGGCCCACGCCACCTCCCCGACCTTCGGTGCGGTTCACGCCCACCCCGACTGGGGCCGCCAGCTCGCCGAGGTGCGCCCCGAGGTGGAACGCGCCGCGCGGGGCTCGAACGTTGATGAGGTGTGGTGGTGGTCCGACCAGCCGGCGCTCGACGGAGCCCTCTACCGCGCCGGCGCGACCCTGGTGCTCACCCAGCGGGTCGAGGCGCGCGACCTCACCGGCGCCGGCTCCGACACCTGGCTCGCCGCCGGCAACCCGCCGGGGGTCACCGTCGGGGTGGTCGACAACTGGGACATGGCCATGGCCATGGTCGAGGTGGAGACGGCGGGCTGGCGTCGCGACCCTTGTCCCCCCGAGGCGCTCGCCGAGGGGTGGGCAGGGTTGCAGGACGACCTGGCTGGAGGGCGGGGGTGGAGGCTGCTCGGTTCGATCGACGGGCTGCCGGCGGCCGTCGGCGCCTGCCGGCTCGTCCCGCTTCCCGAGCATCTCGGTCGGCCGCCGGGTGAGACGGTGGCCCGCCTCCACGGCGCGGTGACCCTCCCCGCCCAGCGAAGGCGGGGGATGTACACCGCCATCGTCGCAGCCTGCTGCCGCATCGCCAGCGCCCACGGCGCCAGGTTGGCGCTGACCCGCGCTCGCCAGGAGACAGCTGTCCCGATCCTCGAGCGGCTCGGCTTCCTGCCGGTCAGCTCGGAGCGCTGCTGGGTCCTCCCCATCGCTCAACACCAGCCTCGAGCCGAACGTCCTGCGGCAAGTGAAGGACCTCCTCCGGGCTCTGGCCCAGCGATCGTCAGCTCCTGGCTCGACGGGTCCACTCGATGTACGAGCTGCTAGAGCGAGGCGGATCCTGCTCGAAGCCGCCACCGACCAGATCATCGGGCAACCCGTCACCGCGTGGACCCTCGACGACATGCCACCATCGCGGCGAGCCCGGGAGCACGGTGCCGCTCAGCTCATCGATGGGGGCGACGGCGTCGAGCACGACCCTCCGGCGTCGGTCGCCTGGGGTTCGGCAGCCGGGTCAGCTTGCAGGGCGGCGACCAAGGCGTCGCGCTCCGCTCGAAGACGGCCCCCGCCCGAGCGTGGCGTGCAAGTTGGCCGGCGCGGCGGCGTCGGCTTCGACGGCGAGGGGACCTTTGGGGTCGAGGTCGGGTCGTCCGGCGTCGATCGCCCAGCTCTGGCGCCGCTCGACAGACCAGTCCAGGACCAGGTCCTCGACGGCTTGTCCCGGGTTGTCGGCGACGATATGGACATGGCTGGAGTGCCGGGCCCGGCTCATGGCCACATAGCCGAGGCTGCGTCGACAGATCTACAGTCTCCCAAGCGGGGTGTTGCCCTGTGCCGGGCGAGCGCGAAGAAGCGCTTTGAGCTGGGACTTCTCGGTCTGGCTACCCGATCCATGGCCGTCCGTGACGGTCGATCCCGCAGCGTATGTTTGCAATCGGTTTGCAAGCCGGTGCTGCCGACGGTCGCTACAGGCGGGGTGCCGTCAGGGCTGGCGCAGTCGCTCGATCAGCGCCTGAGGAGTGATCGCCGGGGGGCGTCAGGCCGGTCCAGAGCAGGTCGTCGTCACCGGTGAGCAACGACCCGGTCGCCGCGGCCAGAGCCACCTGCGAGGCCGTCGTTCCTGGCACCAAGCCGCCG
This sequence comes from Actinomycetes bacterium, assembly GCA_021809885.1. Lineage (GTDB taxonomy): Bacteria > Actinomycetota > Acidimicrobiia > Acidimicrobiales > Palsa-688 > JAKAQB01. The sequence goes on along the minus strand of JAJZJY010000022.1, from coordinate 8,371 downwards.
TCGCCCAGCCCGGGCGACAGCGGCTTCTCATACCTCGAGCCTGAGCGCGGCGAGTGGACCCCATCCGATGGCGAGGATCATTGCGAGGAGCGCCGGCGGGCGGTGAATGACCAGTTGGTTCTCCGGGCCGCGCCCGGTCCCAGCTGTGACGAGGGCCCGAGCCCCGCTGACGTCGATGAAGTCGAGGCCGCCCAGGTCCACATGCGCCTCTGTCGAGCCGGCACCGTCATCGACGCTTTCGATGGCTGCTTGCAGCATCGTCGCGAACAGGGCGCAGGTAGAGATGTCGACCTCGCCGTGGATGGCCACGACGTCTCCGGTGCAGGTGCTCCACAATGGTGCCGGTCTGAGCGGATAGCTCGTACTCGTGACGCAAACGTCAGTCATCTCAGGTCCCCTATCTCTTGGTGTGTCACCGGAGATCTGGAGTGACGGTACTGTCGCATCACCTCACCATCGGGCGCTGAGCGGAGACTACACCCAATCGCCAGCCGGCACCAGGAGCCAGACGGACCGGCGGCCGCTGCGGAGGTGGTGTGACGGCAGGGCCGGCCGGACCCCTCCGAATGAGTTGCTGTAGCGTGTGCACGGCTAGCCTGCTGGCCTGCCTTGGTGCGCTGGATCCGGTCCCCGTTGAGCGCGTCGCCCTTCGTGTGAGGACACGCTCATGAGATCGATAGCCTTCCCGCCTCCGGCCAGAGCGGCACACTGCGCGCAGGGCTACGCCGGTGCCGGCTGAGCGCCTGGTGCGGGTTCTCGGTCTTCTCGTTACGGGGGGCGCCCCCGGCGGACGCAGGCTGTGTGAGGTCGCCGCCCAGGTGACCGAGATGAGCGGCGCTGGAGTGATGCTCCTATCCGAAGACCGCCCACAGGCCTCGCTGTGCAGCACCGACACCGTGTCGGCGGCGATCGAGGAGGCCCAGTACACGCTCGGCGAAGGGCCTTGTGTCGACGCGCACCGCCAGGGGACACCGATCATCGAAGCCGACCTGGCCGCTGCCGGCCCGTCACGTTGGGCAGCGTTCAGCACATGTGCGCTCGACGCCGGCGCCCGGGCGGTCTTCGGGTTCCCGGTACGCATCGGCACCGTCCGCCTCGGGGCCCTCAACCTCTACCGGGACCGACCCGGAGCGCTCGGCGACGATCAGCAGGCTGACGCCCTGGTCATGGCCGACGTCGCCGCCAGCGCCATCCTCGCCGCTCAGAGCGATGGCTATCCCGGCGAGCTCGGTGTCGACCTCGAAGCCGACACCCACGTGTGGACCGTCGTGCACCAAGCCGCTGGCATGGTCTCGATACAGCTCGACATTCCCGTCGGCGATGCCCTGGTCCGCCTGCGCGCCCACGCCTTCCGCACCGGCCGGCCAGCCTCCGAAGTGGCCCGCGACATCGTCGAGCGGCGGCTGCATTTCGACCCCGGCACGTGAACGACGCCGGATCTATGCTGTGCCCCGAAGCTCGACGACCTGCCCAGTGGCCCACAGAACAGGTGACATGATGGCCGATCAAGCGATGCTCGTGCGCACCCTGGTCGAGTTGGCCGACAACCTCGTCGACGACTTCGACGTGGTGGAGGTGCTCAGCTTGCTCAGCGGCCGTTGCGTCGACGCCCTCGACGTCAACGCAGCCGGGGTCATGCTCGCCTCTCCCACCGGATCCCTCCAAGTCGTCGCCTCTTCCAGCGAGACCATGCGCACCCTCGAGATGTTCCAGCTCCAGGCCGACGAAGGGCCCTGCGTCGAGGCCTACCGCAGCGGCCAGCCCGTGGTCAACGTCGACCTCGGCGCCACTGGCGGCCGCTGGCCTCGTTTCGCATCCCACGCCAGCAGCGAGGGGTTCGGCTCCGCCCATTCCCTGCCCATGCGCCTGCGGCAGCGCACCCTCGGGGCGCTGAACATGCTCCGCACACAGACCGGGGCTTTCGGCACCGCCGACATCGCGGCCGCCCAGGCCCTGGCGGATATCGCCACCATCGCCATCGTCCAGCACCAAGCGGCCGACGACGCCCAAGCCCTCAACAGCCAGCTCAGCGCGGCACTCAACAGCCGGATCGTCATCGAACAAGCCAAGGGCAGGATCAGCGAGGCCACCGGCGCCGACATGGACCACGCGTTTCGGATACTGCGCAACCACGCCCGCAACCACAACTTGCGCCTCACCGCCCTCGCCGACCAAGTCGCCCAGCGCAACATCGACATCGGCTCGCTCGACACGCTGCCCCCACCACGCCGACCCACTGCACGCTGGTAGACCAACTGCAGCGCTGGGCACGGCAGGTTACCGCAATCTCCGCCCAGGCGGGGCGGGCGTCCAACTCCCAGAACACCCAGCTGCACGGACAGGCTGCCCAGCAAGCGGAGCGGGCGAAGCAGGCGGCGATAGCTACTTTACCTCGAAACACCCGATTGCCTACCACTGCCTCGAAATCCCTGATTGCTCGCCGGCGGGACCCGGGCTGTGGAGTCCGGGCGCCTCGATCCCAGCCCGGGTCGCTTCCCCTCTCCGGCCCCGATTTCAGGCCACCGTGAGCTGTCTGGCGTGGGGGCAGGGCCGGCCACCTGAGGAGGCGGGGCGGATACCCCCCGGTCGACCAAGGGCTGAAGCGCACGGGTGGTGGACCGACCGGAGCGCCTTCCCGGTGCGGCAGCAGCTGGGTCTGCCGGGGGGTATCCAGGAACTGCTGCACACAGCCGGGGTCGGACCAAACGTCCTAAAGGAAGTGCCGGCTTGCGCCCGCCTACCCCGGCCGTGTCCGATTGGGTCCGTGGCTTGGCGGTCGATTACCCCAGGGCGCGCCGGATGATCGCCAGGATTTCGTTGATTACCCGCGCAGCGGTGATCTCCGCCACCTGCCAATCGTCACACTTGCCGCTGCGGCTGCCCCCGTGACCTCGCCACATGTCTCCTTCGGATACCGTCACTGATCTGCTGCCGACGTTCGCGTCGAGTTGGAGATAGGGGTGCCGGTCCTGCCGAGGCGCCCCGGTGATCTCATCACGAAATGACATCCACAGGGTCAGCCGGTGGGTGCGGTGTTGGAAGACATCCTCGGGGCGCTCCTCGATGAGGCCTCCTCCGCCGTTGCGGCCAAGTCGTCCGAGGATCGCTTCCATCGCTGGGCGGACCTGCTGGTCGCACACCTTCGTAAACTCGGCCACGAAGTCCGCCCGGTCGGTCTGCAGCTGCGCGCTGCGGTCTGCTGCGTCTTGTTCCTCGCGCAGCTCCTTCTGCATGAGCTCGTCGATCTCGACGAGGGGGTCCTGCCCGCCAGCTGGAACCGCTGCAAGAGTGGCTGGGTGCAATTGTGTTCGGATGATCGTGGGTAGTGACTCGGTTTGCATCGTTTGTTCCTTCCCAGAGGTACATGTTGGATACGACGACCGCCTATGGGGCGGTTACGAGGACTTCGCCGCCGGCCTGCGCGTCGGCCTGTGGCTGTTGGTCCGGGCCGGGGGGGTCACCCAACAGGGACTGGGCGGCGTCGACGACGACGCCGGCGGCTTCGGGTCTGACGGCGTGGTCGAAGAAGCGGAGTAGCTCCACCGGGAAGGGCATCACCAGAGTGCTGTTCTTCTCGGCCGCGACATCGACGACGGTCTGGAGGAGTCGCAACTGCAGGGCGCCTGGCGTGGCGGCCATGGCCTCGGCGGCCTCGGAGAGCTTCTTGGAGGCCTGGAATTCCCCGTCGGCGGCGATGACCCGGGCGCGGCGTTCGCGCTCGGCTTCGGCTTGGCGGGACATGGACCGTTTCATCGATTCGGGCAGGGCTACGTCCTTCACCTCGACCCGCTCGATCCCAAGCCCCCACGGGGCCTCCGTGGGGCCGTCGATGACCTCTTTGAGCTCGGCGTTGACGCGTTCGCGTTCTGAGAGCAACTGGTCCATGTCGGCGTGGCCGATGACCGATCGCAGGGAGGTCTGGGCGACCTGGGAAACGGCGTGGTGGTAGTTCTGCACGTTGACCACGGCCTTGACCGGGTCGACGACCTTGTAGTATACGACAGCGTCCACGGTGAGGGTCACGTTGTCGCGGGTGATGGCCTCCTGGGCGGGAACGCTGGCGACGACGGTTTGCATGTTCACCGATGTCAGCCGGCAGCTGAAGGGGTTCAGCCAGATCAGACCCGGTTGGCGCACCTTGGTTTGGAGCTTGCCCCAGCGGAACACGATGCCCTGCTCGTATTGGCGTATGACGTGGAACCCGAACATGCCGGTTCCTCCTTCCTCGGGCGGACTCTCAGGCCGCCGGTGTTTGGTCGATCTCGGAATCAGGCCGTGTGGCCAGTGCCGGTCGGGGCCGGGTTGCGGGGACCACAGGGCGGGGTCGCAGGGTGGTGGATCCACTGTCTTGGGTCCAGGTGCCAGCGAATCCTGGCGGGGTGGGGTCGGTCCCGGCCCAGTAGGTCCGGTGGTCGGCCAAGCGTATCCTCGCCCTGGGGGTCCGAGCCCTCGCCCACACGACGGCATCGGCAGCGCTCGGCTCGGTTGAGCGTTCGATGGGGTGCTCATTCGGCCGCCCGACCAGCCAGTAGCAGTGGTAGCAGTCACGTGCCGCGTCGTAGACGAGCCAGGCGGTTCCCTGTCCGACCCAGGCGGCCGGGTCCTTCGAGCGACGGGTGCCGAACCGGCGCTGCCGGCCGGTTAGATCACTGATGCGGGGGTGCGCTGGATGCATGTCCGTGACTCTCTCACTTCGTTGTTCGCAGGCTTTACGACGGCCGAACCGCTACGGGGGGCGGATCGGTCGTTGCGGTCGCCGACGGAGGGTCCGTGTTCGGCACGGACCCTCTCCGGCCACGGCACGTGCCACAGGCCGGCCCCTCGCCGCCGACGATTTGACACCTCGCCAGCGCGGGAGGCGGATGTTCAGGCGGTGGCGGTGGCGGTGGCCGCCTCGACGGCTTGGGCGACGCTTCCGACGTGGGTGATCTCGACCCTTCGGGGTTTGGCTTGTTCGGCCACGGGGATCGTGATGGTAAGGACACCGTCGTGGTAGATGGCGCTGATGTGCTCTCGGTCGAGGCTCTCGCCGAGGAACAGCTGACGGCTGAACTGGCCGTGACCCCGCTCTGCTACCAGGAGCTCGTCGCCTTCTTCGGGGTAGGAGGCGCGTGTCGCAGCCACTGTGAGGACATCCCTCTCGACGGTCAGCTCGATGGAGCCGGGATCGACGCCGGGCAGGTCGAGGGCGATCTTGAATTCGTTTCCCCGCCGGTAGGCGTCGACAGGGACTTGGCGGACGCGGCGTTGGGCGAGCAACTCTTCGGTGATCCGGTCGAACTCCCGGAACGGTTCGAATCGCATCAGCATGATGGATCCTTTCCTTGACGCCCGAACAGCTGGCGGTCTGCGACCGCCATGCCTCGTACGTCTACCCCAACCTACTCCAGATCTCCGGTACTAGCAGTACGTTTCTAGAAACGATGCTAGTGTTGGGGTGATGACGGGGTGGAGCTTCCTCACCAACCACGCTCGGGTTCTGGTCTGTGTAGCCCACGACCCCGGGGCGCGCCTGCGCGACATCGCCACCACGGTGGGCATCACCGAGCGCAGCGCCTACGCGATCGTCACCGACCTGACGGCTGCAGGCTACGTAGTCAAGGACAAGGACACCGACGGCCGCCGCAACCGCTACCAGATCCAAACCCACCTGCCCCTGCCAGAAGACATCGCCGGGCAGCGAACCGTCGGCGAGGTCCTCGACCTGCTCGTCGACGCCACCACCGAGCGAGACGGCCCGACACGCCCGCCGATGAACCCGAGGCCGGACCACACTCGCATCGCCATCGTCCGCCGGCAGAGAAAGGCATGATCGGATTCACCTGGCCAGTCGAAACCCTCAGCCAAGGATGAAGCCAATGACAACCTGGGAGTACCTGATCGTAGAGCTTCCCAGCCTCGAGGCAGCCACCCACGCGCCTGGCGCCTCTGCCGCAGTCCAAGCCCTCAACAGCGAAGGCGAGCAGGGCTGGGAGGCCGTCGGACTGACTCCCCTAACCGACGGAAGGATCGCTGTGCTCCTCAAGAAACCCCGAGCCCAGTAGTCGGAACCGGGCAGGTGGTCGCCGACCACGACGACGAACGGGGCGGCCAGGGCCGCCTACCGCGCCGCTCGGTCGCCACCTCAGCCCCGAACGCTGCCACTGCACCGGCCGTTGGGCAACACCTGGACCGGCTGCCATCCAAGCAGGTGGAGAGCCGGCTTCTGGCGCAGGCGACCACCAACTGGGCGACTGGCCGATGGCAGTGACGAGAGGACTGGCCGTGGACGTCGCAGCCCACTGCACACCGCGGTCTCCATGCCCGAGTCTCTGCAAGACCTACATTGTCCACCCGATAAGAACGCGTCACGGCAGTGCCATCGCAGCGATCTCACTTCATCGGTTGCGTTGGAGGAGCTGGACCAACGTGTCGGATCTGGTGGTCGTACGCCCGCGAAAGCACAGTCGAGCACCAGGCTACAGAGATGCGGGTGCCACCGCAACAAGCGTGGCCAGCCAGCACTTCACATGGCGCGAGCCAGGTCACCCCGAGCAACGGACTTGTGGCCCCACTGGATCAGTGCAGGACTTGGCTGATCGCTATCGGGCACGCCTAGTTAGATCCGGGTCAGCTCAGGAGCCGGAAGCCGCCGGCGTCCTCGAATGGCTCGGCTGATGCGGAAGAAGGATCTCCTCACACTCCGGGCAGAGTGCCCAGTCAGTCTGAAAGAATAGCCCCGGATCACCCGCGAAAGAGCGTTGGCAGCGACCACAGTGGCGGTCAGGCACAGGCGAATCAGGCTCGGGTACGCACGTCACAGCGCGCCCGCCTCGTGCTGATGGGCCTCGGTTCGGCGCGACGAGCGTCGGATCAGTTTGCGCAACTGCAGAATTCGGATCGAGCCCAGCGTCAGCACGAACAGGGCGCCGAGGGCGACAGCAGCCAGAAGTGCAATAGCGAGTGGCAATCTCCCCGAAGCCGTCAGGAAACTGACCTTGGCGCTCTGCGAATTCTGGAGAACGAACAAGACAATGAGCATCAAAACAACCAGGGCTGGCAATACCTTCACCCAAGCTCTGCTAGCCCGTGTGGAGACAACACCTGTCGGGGCAAGAGGAGCAGGAGCTTCGGGAGCGCTCCGCTGGGGATCCGAGCCGCCGGCTCCACGAGTCACGGCGCCCGGAGACACAGCAGTCGAGTGTCGGGTTCGCACGGAACCCCCCAATCTTCTCCCGAACACGGGAGCGCATCGCTCAGTATGAACTGACGAGCAGCTTACCACACGGCGGATACCCGTGCAGACGGGCCGCCGGCCGAAGCTCAGATGTCCTGTTGGTGTCGGCCTCGGCGACAACCTCGACGTCGTTGTCGACGAGCAGAGCCGCATCGTGTCACTGGCGCGTCGACAGCGGGCAGGATGCCGACGGCCAGGCGGTGCATGGTGCTCAGGTCGAGAGCAACCGTGCGTGGAGGGGGTCACTTGGTCAAGCCTCGAGAGGGCTGCGCCTCCGGGGAATCCGCCATCTGCAACCCGTCGGTGCAAGGGCCCTCTCGGTACCAATGAGAAGGAGCACGGGCGCGAGACTTCAACTGCTTCCCCCCGTCGCTGCCCTGGTCGTCATGGGACTTGCACTGGCGGCCTGCCGTTCGTCGAGCGACCAAAGCTCAATTCATTCCACGCGCCTGTCTTTCACCTATACGTGTTGCTCCGCCGACCTCGTCTCCCGCGCCTGGAAGCCTGGCGAGACCGTCCGGCTCCGCTGGATCAGGGTAGCTTTGCCCCGATCTGGAGATTCGGGGGCAGCGATCGTGCTCGCGGCCCAGGTCGCCGGGCCTTTCAAGAGTGTCGCCGCCCTCAAGTCCAGAGTAGCGGGCGCGGCGTGGCGAAGCTCCTTCGCTGCACCGGCCATCCATGCCAGCAAACCCACTGTTGAGGTCCCGGTCTCGGTGATCGTCGTTCCGCCAGGGACTCCGCCCGGTCTCTATGACCTCCGCACCACCGTTTCTGGTTCTGGCGTAAAGACATCGAGCGACGCCATCGTCCACGTCTCTTGACGAACGAGCTGCGAACCGACTTGGTGGGAGGTGAGCACCGGCGTTCCGGTCGCGAATCGTCTTTCACGCAGTATCGCCAGCGGTCTCCCTGGTTACAGTACAGCTCTCTTTCCGTGTCGCGCGAGTCCAGTCATACCTCCGTAATTGCACAGCGGTGATTCCTTTGGGGGGTCCTGCGTGTCACCGTTCTTCCTGCCCTCTTCGCCGATCTGGGGCGGAGTTGGCCAGCCAACGGTCGAGTTCTGCGGTCCCCGGGTCGAACTGGTCAACACCCGTCGTGCTCACGACAGTCGGCAAGTGCCACAGAACGGAAGGCAAGCATCCCCGAGATCGG
>JAJZJY010000760.1 GCA_021809885.1 Actinomycetes bacterium | reverse complement strand
CCAACGTGCCCTTGAGCATCTCTGTCATCTGCCTGCCCACCGCACCACCTCGGTACTCATCGCTGCTATTGACCAGTAGATAGTACCGCTGGGTAGCGACCTGTCAAGCCCTTCCTGACCCCAAAGGAGGCCGCCCCTCAAGGAGCATCCCGAGCCAGATCGACGCATCTGGGTGGAGGCTTGTCAGCACAGCACCGACGACTGACCCGAGCGCATCGACGGCGGGCCGCTGGCCCCTCGTCACCGTGAGTGATCAGTGCGGTTGGCTGGTACTGCCTGGGACTGGAGGCGCCGACCGGACGCTGGTGACCGTCTACGCCGTCGTGGTCGTGCATCCGCCGTGGTTGCATTGCTGGGGGATGAGGGCGGTTCGTTCCAGGACGCAGGCCGGGGAAGCGGCGGTCGAGTGCCGGAGGCACGGGACGGGGTCTCAACCCTCCGGCTCTGGGGGGTTGATGCTGGCGAGGTCGGCTTGGAGGGTGCGTATCGTCGTAGCGAGCTGGCCCGAGGCGAGGAGCCCAGGGCCGAGGGGGCCCGATGTGTTCTCTCCGACGGGGGGCAGGGCTCGCAGCGCAGAGCGGACGGTGGGCGACATGTGCTTGAGCTGCCAGTGCATCTCGTCCCGGCTGGCCTGCGGTTGATCCGGGTGGGCGAGGCTCACGGCTTTGACGGCATAGGCGGCGACGCCGAGAGCGTGTGCTCCCATGTGGCAGACAGCGGCGGCCTGGCCGGCGGCTCGAGCCGCGGCTGCAGCGGCGGGGGCGTCGACCTCGCCCACGCTGACGCCGTCGGTGAAGCGGACGCGGATCCCCTCGGCGGTGGCCAGCTCTCCGCGGGCGTAGGCGCGGGCCCTGGCGATCAGCTTCCGGGGTCGGTCATCGCCGGGGGCTTCGGTCTCGAACAGGGGAAGTACCCGCTCGGCGCAGTCGGCGGCCCACGCAGCGACTGCGCGACGATCGCCCTCGCTCAACGTTTGGGGAGAGCGCGCTCCCGGCGGACCGCTCACCGCCGGGCCCCGCCTAGCAGCACCTCGACGGGGAACAGACCCCTCTGGATACGTACCAGTCCCAGCCCGACACTCCCGCAGGTGTGCCTCACCAGGCCAGTGTGTCCGATCCGCGCTTTGAAGACACCACTACCGAGCGGGCCAGCCTCGCGCGACCGAGCGACGGGTCGCGCTCCGCTGGGGCCGGCCGCACGGGCTGCGAGGTGTCGGGGAACGCGCGCCCATATTGTTCCGTCGACGTGTCCCCTACCGCGGGCTAGGACGCGTCCCGTCGAGGGTCGCATATTCGGCGCTGACCCCGAAGGTCCGGGCTCGGCCAGCGCCTCAGCATGTCCAGGCTTGGGTGACCGGTACCCCGGGGGAGCAGAAGGTCGGTGAGGCGCTGGACGCCATCACCGGGATCATCGCCCTCCACGACCGCCGCAAGCCGGGCGGCCGGGGCAACATCGACCATATCGCCGTGATCCCGGCTGGAGTGTGGGTCATCGACACGAAGGTCCGGACCGGCAAGAAGCTCGAGTTCCGCAACAAGGGCGGGCTGCTCAGGCGAGACGAGCGCCTCATCGTCGGTGGCCGTGACGAGACGAGGCTGACGGGAGACATGGCCTGGCAGGTCGAGACCGTGCAGCGCGTCGGCGCCGAGCTGCTTGGCGACACCGTCGTACGGCCAGCGCTCTGCTTCGTCGGCGTGACTCTCGGCTTGCTCGACCGTCGCCCCTGGACGGTCAGAGGCGTCGTCGTCTGCTGGCGAGCGACCCTCCCAGACCTCCTCCTCCGCCCCGGCCATCGCGACCAACGGCGCATGACCGACATCGCCGACCGCATCATCAGCCGGCTCCCACCCGCGTAGGGAGCACGAACGGCATCTCCCTGAGTAGACGACGCGGGTAGTGGTCACCGGCACGGCCCGGCCCGGATGTGCCGTTCGCCCCCCTTGGCCCGGGGCGGAGCACCGTCGTCCCAGTGATCCCTTCTGCACCGCTTCGAGTGCTCGGGACCATGCAGTACCCCGCCGTCACTGTATGTGCGCGCCTCGATCGGGAACAGCGGCGCTGGCTGACCGGTGCCCTGGAGGCCGCCCATCCCGGTCACCCCTGGCTCAATGCCCGGCGCGCCCTCTGACGCTCAGACGCCGAGCACGCCGACCTCCCGGAGCCCGCCATGACCTGTGGACCGGACCGAGAAGTGCCGTTCTGCCGGGCTGTCTGGCCTGCCGTCACTGTCGTTCTGGCGGGTCGATCAGCCCGCCGTGGCGATCCGACTCCATCCGGTACGCTGAAGTAGCCACGTAGCTACAAGGGAGGTGGAAGGTGGCGTCACAGATGTCGAGCAGAGAGTTCAACCAGGACACCAGCCGGGCCAAGAAGGCGGCTGCGGACGGACCGGTCTTCATCACCGACCGCGGGGAGCCCGCCCACGTGCTGCTCACCTTCGCGGCCTACCAGGAGCTCCTGGGCGTCGATTTGCTGGACCGGCTCGCAGAGCCAGCCGGTGTCGAAGATGTCGAGCTGGTGGTAGAGCCCTCCCGGGAGTTTCCGCAGGCGGCCGGCTTCGCTTGATGTACCTCCTCGACACCAACGTGGTGTCGGAGCTCCGCAAGGTCCGCGCCGGCAAGGCCCACCCCGGCGTAGCGGAGTGGGCGACTTCGACACCCGCTGCGCAGCTGTTCCTCTCGGCGATCACCCTCCACGAGCTCGAGCACGGGGTGCTGCTGGCGGAACGCTCCGACCCGCGCAAGGGCGCACTGCTGCGCGTCTGGCTGGACACGAGCGTCGCCTCGGCCTTCGCCGACCGGGTGCTCCCCATCGACGAAGCGATCGCCCGTCGGGCGGCTCGGCTGCACGTGCCCGACCCGGCACCGTTTCGCGACGCCCTGATCGGCGCTACGGCCTTGGAGCACCGCCTCATCGTCGTCACCCGCAACGCCAGGGATTTCGAGCGGTTCGGAGAGCTCGACGTCCTGAACCCCTGGGCATAAGGTCCAC
>JAJZJY010000759.1 GCA_021809885.1 Actinomycetes bacterium | reverse complement strand
GCGTCCACAAGGCCCTCGTCACCCTCGACCACCGCGACCGTCTGCGCTTGGGCGTCACGGTCGACTGGCGGGCTGGTCCCCACACCCTCACCTATCGTCATTACGCCGCAGTCCGGATTATGCCGACTTCGCCGTGATCGTCGTCCGTTGTGGCAGGTCAGGGCACTGTGACCTGAGCGGGTTGTCGGCGTAATCAGAGCGCCTCCAAGAAGGCGAGAAGCGGGTCCGGTGGCCGATAGCGGCCAGAGCGAGCGTTGATGGGAGCGGTGCGGGCGAGGGCGCGTTCTTTGATGGCGAGATCCGCGTGAAGGTAGATCTGCGTGGTCTCCGCTCGTTCGTGGCCGAGCCAGAGCGCGATGACGGTGGTGTCGACCCCGGCATGGAGCAGGCGCATCGCCGCGGTGTGGCGAAGCGTGTGGGGGGTGACCCGCTTGGCTCGCAGCGAGGGACAGGTGCTGGCGGCGGTGAGCGTGTGTTTGGCCACGAGGTGCTGGACGGCATCGGCGCTGAGTGGACCGCCTCGCCGGCTGGCGAACAACGGCTCGTCGACGGGGCCAACGTGCTCGTCGAGCCAGTCGACAAGGACGCTGATCGTGGTCGTGGTGAGCGGGGTCACGCGCTGCTTTCTCCCTTTGCCCCAGCACTGGATGTGCGCGCCGGTCCCGAGGTGGACGTCGCCGCGTTTCAGACCGGTCAGCTCCGAGAGCCGCAATCCGGCCTGGATGGCGACGGCGAGGAGCGCGTGGTCCCGTCTGCCGGTCCAGGTGGTGAGGTCCGGGCTGGCGAGTAGCGCGTCCGCCTCCACGTCGGTGAGGAAGGTCACCTGGGCGCGGGTAGCCCGTGGCCCGGCCATTGCCAGCACTCGCTGGATGACCGCAGCATGCTCGGGCGCCCGCAGCGCCGCGTAGGCGAACAGCGAGTGGATCGCGGCGAGGCGGACATTTCGGGTGCGGGCCGAGTTGTGCCGATCGACCTCGAGGTGCTCCAAGAACGCCCCGATGAGCGGGGCGTCGAGGTCGCTGATGTCGAGGTCGGAGGGAGATCTGCCGAGTCGGTCGGCGGCGAAGCGCAGCAGTAGGCAGAACGTCGTCCGGTAGGAGGCGACGGTCTCGGGGCTGGCCCGGCGCTCGGCGAGGAGGCGCTTGGTGAAGAACGGCTCGAGAATCGGCGCAAGCGTCGTCATGACCGGACCTCCAGACGGTAGGCAGCGGCTGCGAGCAGCTCGGGGCTGGCCTGGAGATACCAGTACGTGGAGGACGGCTTGAGGTGCCCGAGGTAGGTGGAGAGCACCGCCAGACGTGGGGCCACCTCCACACCCGAGCGATACCAACCCAAGATTGCCGAGACGGCGAAGGTGTGGCGCAGGTCCGCCAGGCGCGGCTGACGCCCACCGGGCCGTTCGATCCCGGCTGCGGCAAGCAGGGCCTGAAAGCTGCGGTCGACCTCGCTGTGGACGAGGCGGGTCCCGGCGAGCGACAGGAAGAAGCTGTCGGCCTGCGGGTGGGGAACCAGCTCGTCGCGGCGTCTGGCGTACTCCGACAGCGCCGTAGCGGTGCTCGGGTGCATTGGGACCAGACGGGACTTTCGGAACTTCGTCTCGCGGATGGTGATCAGTCCAACCCCGAGGTCGACGTCGGAGCGGTCGAGGCCGATGGCCTCACCGACGCGCAGTCCGCTCGACGCCAAGAGCCCGATGAACGTCTCACAGGTGGCCGCCTTGAGCGGGCGCCGGATCCGGCGGGCCTCGGCCATCAGCGAGGCGATCTCGCCGGCCGAGTAGAGGTAGGGGGCGCCGCGCGGTGTGCGGGGGCCGAACACGTCCGCAGGAGGAACCTCGGTCCGCTCGTCGATCGCCCGGAGGTGGCGGGCGAAGCAGCGCACCACCCCGAGACGCTGGATCCACCAGATCGGCTGCACCCCTTGCGGTGCGCTCGCCCACGCCACGGCTGCATCGACGGTGATGTAGTCCTTGCCGGCGTCGTCGAGGAAGTCGACGAAGCTGAACAGCAGCCGGCCGTGGTCCTCCAACTTGTGCCCGAGGGCGCGACGCATCTCGAGGTAGGCCTCGGCGCGGTCGGAAAGCTCGCTCATCGCTCGCCTCCCTGAACCGGCCAGGGAAGCGCCACGGTGGCGAGGGCGTCGAGATCGATCTTGGCGTAGATGGCCGTCGTGTCGATGCTGCGGTGGCGCAGCACCTGAGCGACCTCCTCCAAGGACGCGCCTGCTTTGAGCAGCTCGGCGGCCGTGGTGTGCCGGAGCCGGTGGGCGCCGAAGCGGATGATCCCGAGCTTGTCGCAGGCCCGGTAGAGGGAGCTCCGCACGCCGGTCGGGCTGAGCGGTCCGATCGGAGGGCGCTGACGCAGGAACAGCGATCGGCACGCATGACGGGGGCGGCCTCGACGCAGGTAGCCGGCGATCGCCTCGCCGACGTCGACCGGCAACGGGAGCCGCTCGTCGACGCCGGCCTTGCCGTGCACAAGGATCTCACCGGCCCGCCAGTCGAGATCGTCGAGCTCGAGGGCAGCCACCTCGCCGACGCGCAAGCCGAGCCGCCACAGGCAGAGCAGCACCGCATAGTCCCGCCGGCCGAGCGCCGTCCGGCGATCGCAGCTCGCGACGAGCCGTTCGGCGACGCCGGGCTCCACCGCTCTCGGCAGCGCGCTCGCCCGCCAGGCGGCCACGGTCGGCACGGCCACGTCCAGGCGCCGGGCGACGAGTCCCTCGATGAAGCAGAACCGCAGGAACGCCCGCAGGCCGACCACGACGTTCCCCGCCGACGCCGTACTGCGCCGCCCCGCCTGGTCCACGACGAAGGTCGTGACCGTCTCGGCATCCAGGCTCTCCAGCCGCGCCAGGCCGACCGCCCGCAGCAACAGCCGAGCCGCGTGCTCGTAACGGCGGATCGTCCTCGGCCGCAAGCCCCGCTCGACCGCAAGGTGATGACAGAAGCGGGCGACGAGCACGTCGACCCGGTCCTCGGACAGCTCCTCGGA
>JAJZJY010000758.1 GCA_021809885.1 Actinomycetes bacterium | reverse complement strand
CCCGTTCCAGCCGCCGGCCGGCTCCCCCCGGCTGCTAGCCTCGCGCGCTCCGGGAAGTAGCGCAGCTTGGTTAGCGCGCAGCGTTCGGGACGCTGAGGCCGCGGGTTCGAATCCCGCCTTCCCGACTCGCAGAAGTGCAGGTCAGGCGTCCTTTTGGTTGTCCACAGGGCGGTGGGGAGGTCGCAGACCACACTCAGACCACATCCGTTGTGGTTTCTGACGGTCGCCGACGGGCAGCAGGGGTGGGCACCGGGCATCGCCGGGCCCTCGCTGGACCTCTGGACGAAGCTACGGGGGCCCACTCCTCCTGGCCGGAGTGACGCCCGCACCGGCAGTAGGTGCCGGCCAGGCACCTCCTCTCCTTCGCCGACGTAGCCATCGTTCTTTGCTGTGCCAGGTCGGAGCGTGGCGTTCACCATCAGCCGGGCGCTCACCTCCGGACGGCGCACCGCCTTGCTCAGCGTGGCCGGCAACACCCTGGCCTGGTCGGCCAGGTGGTGGCGGTTGCCTTCGTGCTCGGGGCCATGGTGGTGGAGAGCCTCGCAACGGTCCTTACCGGGCTAGAGCTGTCCGGTGGCGCCTACCCCGCCGGCTCGCCGCCATCGGCAGCACCGGCGGCCCGGCCATGATCGGCCTCGGCCCCAGCGTCGCGGCCGGCGGCCGCAAGGACTGAGATCCCGCAAGCCGATCGGCTTGCGGGACAGCCGTGGCCGGCGTCGGCGGGACGCCCGATTCCCGCCTGGTCCCAGCTTCTCCACCACCGCATCCCGCGCGCCCAAGGCCTGACAGCAGCCCCACTGGACCGACGGGGAGTGATCGCTCGATCTACGACTCGTTTCGTCGGGGCGCGAGCACGCAGAACTCGTTGCCCTCCGGGTCGGCGAGAACGACCCAGGATTGATCCCCTTGGCCAACGTCGACGCGCGACGCTCCGAGCGACAGCATCCGATCGACCTCTCGGTCCTGGTGTTCAGGCTGGAAGTCCAGATGGAGGCGATTCTTGGTCGTCTTGCCCTCCGCGACGGGCACGAAGAGGAGGCCCGGGGTCTGCGTCGCCTCCGGCCTGATCTCGTAGACCTCCGGCCCATCGTCGACGACCACCCAGCCGAGCGCCTCCCGCCACCATGCTCCTAACGCGACCGGATCCCGGGCGTCGACGATGACCTGCTCCCAATCCAAACTCATGCCCGAACCCTAGGACTCAACCCGGCACCCCCTCCTGGTCGCCCAGATCGCCCGTGACTGGCGGCCGGTCGGATGCCCGACCGCAGCTACTCGGCGATCTGTGCGCCTGCTTCGCGTCCGACGACCGGCCTTGTGCCGGTTGCCGATCCCTGTGCGAGGGCAGCTGCATGGCGCTCTTCAGCGTCCGTAGCCCACCTCGGGCCCTGGCTGAAACCGGCGGGCGACTTCGGTGGTCAACCTGCGGGTGGCCTCCATGTTGGAAGAGTGGGCGGTGGGGCCGTGGCCTCCAAGACGCTCTGCGGCCCGTCGGGCCAGTTCGCTTACCTGACGGGCAGGCGACTGGTGACCTTGAGCGATGAGGCGTCGCTGCAAGGCGGGCAGCGCCCGCAGGTCCTTCTGCCGTCCGGCGGCACGCTTGGAGCGGATCACATCGGCCAGGGAAGCCACGGCCATCTCTCCTCCACCGGGGAGGGCCACCCGTAGCGCCTGGAGTACCAGATCGTCGTAGCCCTCGGTCCCGCTCGGGACGAAGCTGAGGTCGAACTCCCCATGGGCGCAGGTGAGGTTCCAGACCCGGGCGCGGCCGAGGGAGGCGGAGTCATGGGAGAAGGCGAGACCGGCGGACTCGGTCGCGGTTCGGATACGGGCGCCGAGCTCGTCGAGTGCTGCTGAGACCCGGGCCAGGTTGGCCATGGTGGTGGCCGGGGTGAAGTCGATGTCACGAGTCGGTTCGACCGGAGCGGCGTGCAACTCGGCAGCGAAGCCACCGATCACCACATAGTCGACGCTGTGGCGGTTGAAAGCGGCGACGATGGCTGCAGGGTCGAAGCTGTCGGCGCTCACGAACGCCGGCGTGGGCCGGCAGCCGCAAGGTCTTCTCGGAGCTTGGCGGCGTCTCTCCTCACCCGGGCGTCCTGGTAGTCCCGCCATGCCTTGCGCTCAGCCGGGCTGCGGCGCGCTTCGGCAGCCGCCAAGACATCGTCGTGGTCGTCGTAGGGCTCGATGTGCATCCGAAGCTCGAAACCCGCGGCTTTCAACAACCTGGCGAGGGTGGGCAGTGTGGGCTGGCGCTCGTCCCGCTCGTAGGCGGAAACCATCGTTCTGGGCACCCCGGCCTGCTTGGCCAGCTCCGCCTGGGACAGACCGGAGAGCAAACGTGCGTACTGAAGCAATCCGGCTGCAGGCGACGGCATCGACTCGACCATCACGACCTAGTGTAGCGCACACGATCGTGTTCGCTAGTGTAGCGCACACGATCGTGTTCGCTAGATGCACTCATTGAGTCCCGCAGGCCGACCCGCGACCGGACCAGCCCAGCGAGGCGCGACCGGGTTTGGTGCAACCGCTCCTCACCCGGGCAACCACGACCGTGCCGGCAAGCAACCGTAAGAGGTCGTACGCGGAGATGGTGACAAGTACCCCCGATGCTGGGCCGACCGAGCAACTCGCCAACTGGCTCGGCCGCCGTCGCTGACCGGCTCGCACATGCCGATGGTCCTGCGGGCACCTGGGACTACTTTCCTGGAACAGTGCCCCGCGCAGCGTCGGGTCTGGTGGCGCGGATGATCGCGCTGGCTGCGTGGGCATGGACCCGATGGGTCGTGGTGATCGACACGTCGACCAGCCCCGCGCCCGCGAGAGCCTCCCGGTACTGCTCGGCGGTGAGCGCGCCGGCGATGCAGCCTGTCCAGCTCTCCATGTCGGCGCGGGTGGCTTCGTCCATGTCCGGGTCGGCGACGACGTCGGAGACGGCGAAACGGCCGCCGGGACGAAGGACGCGGGCCGCTTCGCGAAGCACGAGGTGCTTGTCGACGG
>JAJZJY010000757.1 GCA_021809885.1 Actinomycetes bacterium | reverse complement strand
GGCCACCGGTGCGGACCAGCTCCGCGCCTCGCTCGACCGGCTTGCCGCCCTCGCCGAAGGGATGTGATCCGCCAGCCCCGACGGCTCATCCAGGGGGTCGCATCACCGACTCGGCACTTGACAACCACTTTGGTTAGCGATAACTTACGGTAAGTGATTGCCGACGCGTTGGGTGCTCTGGCTGACCCGACCAGACGAAGGGTGTTCGAGCTCGTTGCCGAGCGCTCGAGCCCGGTGGGCGAGATCGCCGCCCAGCTGCCGGTCAGCCGACCGGCGGTCTCTCAGCACCTGAAGGTGCTGCGCCTCGCCGGCCTCGTCCAGGAGGAGCGCCTCGGTGCCCGCCACCTGTATCGCCTCGATCCCTCGGGGCTGGAGAGCGTGCGGGCCTACTTCGACTCGTTCTGGCAGCGGTCACTGGCTGCTTTCCAGGCAGCCGTCGAGCAACACGGCCGCACCGAGCAGTACAGCCCCACCGAACACAAGACCGCCGAAGAGGCACCATGACCACCGACATCTCCGGTACCACCGACATCTCCGGGACCGCCGTTCGCCGCTCCGCCGTCGTCGAGGTCCCGATCGACCGGGCGTTCACCTTCTTCACCAGCGACATCGGCGCCTGGTGGGACCCGGACAAGCACCTACTCGCCGAGCCCGTCGCCGGGATGGTCTTCGAGCCGCGCGTCGGTGGCCAGATCATCGACCGGGGCGTCAGCGGCGCCGAGAGCCGCTGGGCGACTGTCCTCGTCTACGACCCTCCGACCTACGTCGCCTTCAGCTGGAACATCGACCTGGCATGGGGCATCGAGGCTGACCCTGCCAAGCGCAGCGAGGTCCACGTCACCTTCAGCGCCCAGGGCGAGCACCGCACGCTCGTTGAGCTCGAGCACCGCCACCTCGACCGGCACGGCGAGGGTTGGGAGGCGATGCGCGACGCCGTCGGGTCGCTGAAGGGATGGGACCTCCAGCCATACGCTGCGGCCCTCGCCCGCGCCTCCTCGAGGTAGGCGACCGGACGCATCCGGCCCGTAGTGGCGGAGCTCCACGTCGACGGCGGTGCACAGGCAAGTCGGGTGACCGACGGGGGCCACCCCGCCGCCGATCACCTGGCAGGTGGCGTCGCCACTTCCTCGGGGGTCGCCCGGCGCAACCCCCAGGAGCCGCAGGCCGCCACCAGGAGGGTCAGGTCGCCACCAGGAGGGTCAGGTCGCCCCGGTGGGCGCCCCTGGCCAGGACGAGCGGCGGCCCGTCGTCGCTTCGACCCCCTCGCTCGTCCCGTCTCCAACTCCCCGGCCTTCACCTGCATATGTGCTGCCGACCAGTACGAACGGGGGCGTTGGCGGCGGCCGGGAGGCTCACCCGGCGACGAGCTCCGGCTCCGCAGCGTCGGTCGCCCCCGCCACCCCGGAGCGGGAGCCGCCGCCGGCACGACCACGCACCAGTCCGAAGGCGGCGACGCCGGCGGCGGCCAGCATCGCCGCGCTGTAGACGAATCCGGTGGCGTAGCCGTGCACGGCACCAGCGGGTACGAAGGCCGGGCCGTGGTGAATGGTGAGGTAGCTGGCAGTGGCAGTCGCAGCGACGGTGTTGAGCAGGGCGGTGCCCAGGGCGCCCCCGACCTGCTGGGTGGCGTTGACGAGGGCGCTGGCGACACCGGCGTCGTGTTCGCCGACGCCCACGAGAGCCGTGCTGCTGAAGGACACGAAGGCGAAGCCGAGCCCGAAGCTCGTGAGGATCTCGGCGGGCAGCACGTGGGCGGCGAAGCTCGTGTGCACCCCGATCTGGGTGAACCAGGCGAGGCCGGCGGTGGCCAAGGCCAGCCCGGCTGTGGGCAACGCCCGCGGTCCGATGCGCGGGAGGAGCCGGCTGGCGAGGGTGGCAGAGACGATGATCCCGGCGGAGAACGGCAGGAAGGCGATCCCGCTGCGCAGGGCGCTGTAGTGCAAGGTGCCCTGGAGGTAGAAGGTGAGGAACAGGAACGTGCCCATGAGGGCGATCCCGACGAGGAACGAGGCGAGGAAGGACCCGCCCCGATCGCGGTCCAGGACCACCCGGATGGGCAGGAGCGGGTTGGCGGCACGCTGCTCCCACGCGACGAAGGCGGCAACGAGGACAGCGCCGGCGACGAGTAGCGAGACGGTGAGCGGGGACCCCCACCCGTTGGTCTCGGCCTTCGTGAACCCATACACGAGGGACAGCAGCCCGGCGGTCACCATGAGCGCGCCGGGCAGGTCGTAGTGGCGCTCCCCGCTGCTGCGGCTCTCGCGGACCTCCCGGAGGGCGAACAGCGCTGCGACGACGGCGATCGGGGCGTTGACGAGCAGCGTCCAGCGCCAGGAGGCGTACTCGGTCAGCACCCCGCCGAGGACCAGGCCGATCGCAGCGCCCCCGCCGGCCACGGCGCCGTAGACGCCGAAGGCGTGGGCCCGTTCCCGCTCCTCGGTGAAGGCAACGCTCAGCAGCGACAGCGAAGCGGGGGCCATCACGGCGGCGAAGGCGCCTTGGAGGGCGCGGGCACCGAAGAGCATGGTCGGGTCCTGAGCCAGGCCCCCGAGGGCGGAGGCGGCGGCGAACCCGAGCAGGCTGACGACGAACATCCGCTTGCGGCCCAGGTAGTCGGCAACCCGACCCCCGACGAGGAGCAGGCCACCGAATGCGAGGGTGTAGGCGGTGAGCACCCACTGGCGGTTGGCGACGGAGATGTGCAGCGCTCGCTGGGCCGAGGGCAGGGCGATGGTGACGACCGATGCGTCGAGGACGATCATCAGCTGGGCCACGGCGATGACAGCCAGGGCACGGTAACGGCGGGGGTCGGGGATGGGCGGGGCCGCCAGGGGGGTGGCGGCGTCGGTGGCTGTCATAGGTGCTCCCTCGGGTATCGGGGCGGCTACCATGCGGAGTGGTAGTTCCGCTTCCAATATACGGAACGATCGTTCCGTTTGTCAAACCTCATCGAGGAGTGCCTGCCACCGTGACGCCAGCTACGACCCGGGCCACGGCCGC
>JAJZJY010000756.1 GCA_021809885.1 Actinomycetes bacterium | reverse complement strand
CCGGCGGTGACGACGGCCCGCAGCCCGGTGAGCGACCCCCTCCGGGCGCTGAGGGTGGCGGCGGCGGCCACCACGTCTGCCGGGTCGGCCAACCGGCCCGCTCCGACGTCGCCGCCGGCGAGGCGGCCCTCCACCGGCTCGAGCACGTTCACGCCCCGCCGGCGCAGCACGGCGAGGTTGTCGACGACCGCCGGGTGCTCCCACATCTCGGTGTGCATGGCCGGGCAGAGCAGGACCGGGGCGCGGGTGGCGAGCAGCACTGCGGTGAGCAGGTCGGAGGACATGCCGGCGGCGTAGGCACCGATCAGCCGGGCGGTGGCCGGGGCGACGACGACCAGGTCGGCCTGCTGGCCCAGGCGGGTGTGCGGTATGGGTGCCGGCCCGTCCCAGAGGGAGAGCTGCGCCGGCTCGCTCGCCAACGCCGAGAACGTGAGGGGTCCGACGAAGTGCGTCGCCCCCCGGGTGAGCACCGGGATCACATGGGCGCCGGCGTCGACCAGCCGCCGGCACACCTCGACGGCCTTGTAGGCGGCGATGCCGCCGCAGACCCCGAGCACGACGCGCCGACCGGCGAGCGCCGGCCCGGGCATGCCTACTGCTCTGCCTCCGCGCCGGCCTCGGCGGTCTCCTCGTCGGCCGGGCGGTGGTAGGTGATCTTGGTGGCGGAGATCTCCTCCAAGGAGATCGACAGCGGCTTGCGGGAGACGGAGGCGACCTGCGGGGGCACGACCGTGCCGAGACCCTCGCCGAGCTGGTTGAAGTAGGAGTTGATCTGCCGTGCCCGCATGGCGGCGAGGCTGACGAGCGTGAACTTCGAGTCGACGCGTGCGAGCAGTGACTCGACGGGCGGGTCCATCATGGTGGGCAGGCGGTCGGCCATGCGGGGGGTGCTCCTTGGCGCAGCGGAGGAGGACGAGGGTCGTTCAGGACCGAGAGCGGCGCCCGTCGAGTATACCGAGCACCTCGCGGGCAGCCCGGTCGACGTCGTCGTTGACGACGACGTGGTCGGCAATCGCCCGGCCGGCGGCCTCCTCGCGCCGGCCGAGCTCCAAGCGGCGGCGGGCGCTCGCCTCGTCGTCGCCGCGGGCTCGCAAGCGGTCCTCCTGCTCCTCGATGGAGGGGGCGACAACGAGCACGACCACCGCTTGGGGGTGCACGGCCTTCACCTGGAGGGCGCCGTGCGGCTCGATCTCGAAGACGACGTCACGGCCGGGCGGCGCGTCGACGCGTGGTGTGCCGTAGAGGTGTCCGTTGGCCGGGAACTCGTTCCACTCGAGGAAGCCGCCTGCGTCCCTGTGACGTAGAAAGTCCTCCCGCTCGACGAACACGTACGCGTCGGGGGCTTCCCCCGCTCGCCGCGGCCGGGTCGTCCACGAGCGCGACAGCCAGAGCCGCTCATCCAGCTGCAACAGGCGCGCCACGACCGTTCCCTTGCCCACCCCGCCGGGTCCGAGGACGACGAGGATCACGGGTGGGGCGCTGTCAGCCGAGCTTCTCGAACAGCTTCTTGCGCTGCTGGTCCCCGAGGCCCTGGATGCGGCGGGTCTCGGCGATCCCCACGTCGTCCATGAGCCGCCGCGCCTTGACCTTTCCGAGGCCGGGCAGCGACTCGAGGACGGCCAGGACCTTCATCTTGCCCACGACCTCGTCCTTGGCACCCTCCTCCAGGAGCTCCTGGAGCGTGAGGGAGCCCATCTTGAGCTTCTCCTTGAGCTCTGCCCGAGCACGACGGGCGGCCGCAGCCTTTTCGAGGGCAGCCTGTCGTTGTTCGTCGGACAGCGTGGGCGGTAGCGGCATGGGGAGGGACCTTAGTGCCGGCCGTCGATAGCGTCGACCAGCGCGGCGGCGGCCGCCGGCCGGTCGGGCGCGCCCGTGACGGCCCGGCCGATCACGAGCAGGTCGGCGCCGGCGTCCAGCGCCTCGGCCGGGGTCGCCCAACGAGACTGGTCGTGGCTCGGGACACCCACCGGGCGGATGCCGGGGACGACCGCCAGCAGGTTGGGGGCGAGCTGCTTGGCTTCCGCCACGTCGGCGGCGGCGCAGACGAACCCGGCGCAGCGGGCCTCGACGGCGACGGCGACGCGCCTTCCGAGGATGTGGGGCGGCGCGCCGGCGTCGCTCGTGAGGATGGTGACGGCCAGTACACCGGCAGGTTCGAGACCCGCCCCGGCCGCGCCCTCCCGCAGGCCGTCGACGGCGGAGCGCAGCATGGCCGCCCCGCCGAAGGCGTGCACTGTGAGGAACGACACCCCGAGGGCGCCGAGCACCCGCGCCGCCTTCCCGACGGTTGTGGGGATGTCGGCCATCTTCAGGTCGAGGAACACCCGGTAGTCGGCGTCCTGGAGCTGGGCGACGACGTCGGGTCCCGCCGCGCTGAACAGCTCGAGGCCCACCTTGGCCACGCCAAACCAGGGCCGCAGCTCCCGGGCGAGGCGCATGGCGGCCACGGCGTCGTCGACGTCGAGGGCGAGCGCCAGGCGGGGGCGCAGCCCGCCCGCCGTGTTGGCCGGCTCGGGAGATGCAGTCTCGGGAGATGCAGTGGGGTCAGGCATGGGCACGGCCTTTCAGGTCGTCCAGGCGGGACACGTGCTGGGCAGCGCACCAGGCTGTCAGCTCCCGCAACACGCGGGCGGGAGCGCGGGGGTCGGCGAATGTGGCCGTGCCGACCTGGACGGCGTCGGCGCCGGCGGCGATGAGCTCGGCGGCGTCCTCGCCGGTACCGACCCCTCCGACACCGACGATGGCAGCCGACGGGAACGCCGCCCGCATGTCGTGGACCGCCCGCACGGCGACGGGGTGCAGCGCCGGCCCTGACAGGCCCCCGCCCCCCGCCCCGAGGCGGGGGCGGCCGGTGGCCGGGTCGAGGGCGAGACCCATGAGGGTGTTGACGAGGGTGAGGGCCTCGGCGCCGGCGTCGAGGGCGGCCCCGGCGATCGGCGTCAGGTCGGTCACGTTGGGGCTGAGCTTGGCCCAGACGGGGCGGGCGGCGCCGAGGCCGGCGACGACGGCGGC
>JAJZJY010000755.1 GCA_021809885.1 Actinomycetes bacterium | reverse complement strand
CGGGCACTTGCCCCACTGCGCCGTCGGGATCACCCCGATGGGACCGCTCCAACGTAGGCAGCGGGCTGAGCAGCGCGGGCAGCGGCCCTGTCCACGTTCGCCTGGCGACCCGAGGTTCCCCACGATGCAGGTCCGAAGCGCCGGACCGCAGGCGAAGCCGACCCCGGCCGCCGAGGCGACGACTATGACGGTCACGGCGACGACTGCTCGCTCTGCCCACGCCGTCAGTGACGGGCCGTGGGCAGGCGGCGGATGGTGGTCGGCCGGGGTGCGAACAGCTCGTGCACGAGGTGCTCGGTGGCCTCTTCGGGGTCGAGGTCGAGCTCGGCGAGGCGTCCCTGGAGGAGCCGCCAGGTGCGCTGGGCGGCGTCCCGCCTATCCAGGCTGGCCTGGAGCGTGACGAGCCGGCGGTAGGCCTCCTCGCAGATCGGGTCCACCTCGATGGTGCGTTCCAGCACCGCAATCGCCCGCTCGGGTTGTCTCTCGGCAGACAGCTCAGCCAGGCGCAGCTGGGTATCGAGCGCTCGCCGGTGCAGGTCCTCGCGTACCGGCTCGACCCATAGGGCGTCGAGGCCGGGGCAGAAGTCCCCGCTATAGGCGCAGGTTGCGCGTTCGAGGGCACCGGCCACCTGGGCAGGCGCACCTCCGCTGACGGCGTCGCCAAGCGCGCTCTCGAAGTGCCACAGGTCGACCTCGACCACGGCAGGGTCGGGCCGGTACAGGTCGCCTGACTTGGCGAGGATCTCGACGCCGCCCTTCCCCGGTCCATGCAGCCGGGAGCGCAGGTTCCCAAGCGCGGTCCAGAACCGCTCCCGTCCCCGACGGAGATCGGCGTCGGGCCACAGGGCGTCGATGGCCGCCTCGGCGCTCGCCCCGTCGGGGTGCAGCGCGTACCACGCCAACAGCGCGTAGGCACTGGCCCGAAGGCCGCTCGTGATCTCCTCCCCCCACGCCTCCACCCATGCGGGCCCGAGCACGCGGACCCGGATTGCTGGGGCCGACGCCGGCTCGGCGGCGCTGGCCGGCCAGCTGGGCTCCGCCGGTACGGGCGTGGCGGAGTCGGTGTCGTTGCGATCGGCGACAGCGCCCCCCGGGTCGTCGTGGCCCGGTGTCGGCGGCTCTGGGACCTCGCGGTGCTCGGGCGATTCGGGCTCGACGTCGTTGTGGACCGCGGCGACCGGTCCGAGAAGGTCCGCTGCGGTCGCAGCATCGACCTGGAACAGCGTGGCACCGGCGAGCAGCTCGCCCAGCGTGCCGGGCACGGCGTCCTCCACGGCGCCATCGACTCCGACGACGAGGCCGGGCTGTTCGGGGTCTGACGAGTGTTCGCCCTCGTCAGCGGCGCCGAGGACGAGGGCGGCGAAGCCGAGCCGACTTGCCGTCGCCACGACGGCAGACCAGCGGGCCTCGGCGCCGGTGGGTAGGTCGCCGACGACGGCGAGGAGGAGGGGGAAGGGATCCTCGGGGGAGCGGTGCCGGTAGGCGGTGGCGTCGGGGACCTCGGCGTCCTCGAGGCGGCGCGTGCGCCCGATCGCCGCCGCTTCCAGCCGGGTGAGCAGCCGCTCGATGCCGTCGAGGCGTCGCACGCTCGGAAGCTCGACGCCTGGAAGGAGCCGCTCGCCCAGCTCGGATAGGAGCAGGATCTCGGCGGCATAGGGACCATCGCGGGTGACGAGCGCGGCGATCCAGGCCCGAAGCGCTCCCTCGGCGCCGGGGCCGCTCAGGCGAAGGCCCGGCCAGTCCGAAAGCCCCACGCGCACCTCGTGGGCGTCGCGGTGAGCGACCGCGATGAGATCGGGGCGGACAATGGCCGCCTCCTCGGCGATCACGCTCAGCGGCACCGGGGCTGGCGGGGCGGCGGCGTCGAGGTCGCGGCCGTCATCTGCTCGCGCGGCTCTCGTGGTGGCGAGCAGGTCGCGCAGGCCTTGAGGGCGGACCGGCGGGGCGAGGCGGACGGCGGGGCGCGGTGGGCCGGGGCGGTAGGCGCGCCGTCTGCGCAGCCGCTCCGCGGTCAGCGCCGAGATCACCCCGGCCGCGAACGACCCGGCGATCACCGCTCCAGAGGGCAGCTGCACCGGTTCCTCGACCACGTGCGCGCCGGCGGGCGACGGTGCCGCCATGTGAGCGTTTCGGGGCCCGACCGTCGTTGCCGGCGTGCTGGACGTTGGGCTCGTAGGGACTGGGGCTGGCGGCAGGGTCGGAGTGATCGGTGAGGGTGCCGGTTCCGGTGCTGGCGGCTTGGGCGTCGACTGCGGCGCACTGGAGGATGGCAGGAGCAGCGTCCAGCCAGGGTCGATCCAGTGCGGGTCGGTGAGGCTGGCGCCGCCGGGCTGGGAGCGCCCTTCGTTGAGCGCGTAGATCTCCGACCAGTGCAGCGGGTCTCCGAGCTCACGCTCGGCGATGCCCCACAGCGTGTCGCCGCGCTGGACCACGTAGGTGCGCATCTGGTCGGCCACCTGGGTGCCAGGCGATGCTTGGGGTGCCGGGCCCGAAGGGCCGGCCGCCAGCGGCGGGGCCACTGGGGCGCCTGTTGGCGACGTGTCGGCCCCAGGTGGCGGCCTGAGCGGCGCCTGCGGATGGGTCGGCTGGTTGGTGCCGGCAAGGACAAAGGCGGCGACCGGGCGGCGCAGGGCCACGAGGCCTGTGTCAGGCGAACCGACCGGTTGGTTTTGGGCGGGCCTGGGTGCGAGGGCGAGGGCGGCGACCACGACGGCGGCGACGAGGCGCCCCGTGAGCGGCTGGAAGAGACTGGCGACCGGGAGGCGCCGGGCGCTCCGGCCGGAGAGCGCGGCGGGGATCTCGGCGGCGACCGAAGCGACAAGCACCGCCCAGGTGACCCACACCACGACCGCCAGGACGTCGACGAGGGTCCGCCCGGGAATGCCGTGGGCGTCGAGGGCATGGCCGACCTGGGCCGTCGAGGGGACGTGGTGCGGGAGAGGCCAGCCGATGTAGTGCCACAGCGCCCAGGGGATGCCGGCGACGAGGGCGGCGAGGACGGCGAGCGCGGCGATGCCTTTG
>JAJZJY010000754.1 GCA_021809885.1 Actinomycetes bacterium | reverse complement strand
CAGGTACGCCGGGTCGAGGCATGCCTCATGACCCGGCCACCGCCCGTCTGGTTGCCTCGGCTCTGGCCCGGTGGCTGCGCATGCGGTAGCTGTCACCCTCGATGTTCACGAACGGAACGCAAACCGTCATTGCTTGACAGTCCGTCTGATCGTCCGCCGCCGCTCCACGGTTGGCGGGGTCGATCAGGGAGCTTGCTGCCGCCTCCAGGCGGATTGGGGTCGTCATCGAGGGGGATGCGCAGTTGGATCTCGACCTGCCAGCCGGTGACCCGTACACGCTCGACGACGAGTCGAAGAAGTTGCTGGCGCTGCGCGAAGCTCAGATTGTCGATGCCGGCAGTGGCTCGCCGAGCGAAGTCGGCGACGCGCTGACGAAGGCGGTTGTCGGTGGCGAGCTCGCTGCGTTGGAGCACGAGAGCATCGCGCTGTCCACTGAGCATGGTGTGGCGGGTGTCGATGTCGCGGGCTCGGCGCTGCACCTCGTCGAGCTCGAGCAGGCCAGCCTGGTAGAGATCAGCGAGGCGACGTCGTTCGCTCTGGTTGGCCTCGAGCTTGCGCTCGAGGCGGGTGAGCTCGGCACCGAGAAGCTCGTCGTCTGGGACGGGCGCTTGGGCAGCGACCGCGGCTTCGCCGGCAAGGAGGACCTCGGGGCGCAGCAGCGAGGCGCGCACCTGGTCGAAGACGAAGGCGTCGAGTGCATCGGCGCGGATGTTGCGTTCGGGGCAGCGGTGGGCTTCTCCGCCGGCGCGGAGGGGATCGTGGTTGCGGCACCAGTAGTAGCGATGGACGGTGCCGTTGCGCCCCCGCATCTTGTGGCAGTTGACGCCGACACCACAGGCACCACAGACGACGAGGCCCCGCAACAGCCAAGCCTCGTCGTCGACATTGCGAGGGCTCCACTTGGAGTTGTCCCTGCTGACTCGCCCCGCGGCCTCGAAGAGAGTGTCGGCCACGATCACCGGGCAGGCAATGGCGATCCACTCCTCGCGGGCTCGGGGCCGTTGCAGGTTGGATCGTCGCCCGGAGCGCCTGGCGGCCGGGACCGCCTCGGTGCGGTTGAAGTACACCCGTCCAATGTAGGCTTCGTTGCGCAGCAAGCGGCTCACCGTCGAGGTTCCCCACACCGCCTTGGCTGTCGGGGTGGGAACCTCATCGGCGTTGAGCCGCCGGGTGATCTCCCGGATGGAGTGCCCGCCCGCGACGTAGTCGTCGAAGATCCGCCGCACGACAGCGGCCTCTTCCTCGAAGACTTCGAGGTGGGCGGGGACCTCGGGGCTGCGGGGGACTCGCCGGTAGCCGTAGGGTGCCTTCCAGGAGATGACCTCGCCAACCCTGGACCGCCACAGCTTGCCCCGCCGGTAGCGCTCGGCAATCTTGGCTTTCTCGTACTCGGCGATCACTCCCTGGACCTGGGTGAGCAGGCGTGCCTGGGGGTCGTCGTCGTCGAGAGCGGGCGCGTCGGTGAAGGCCACCTTTGTCCCGAGCCGGGCAAGCTCATCGAGTACCAGTACCTGGTAGGCGTAGGCCCGGGCCAGACGGTCAGGTGACAGGCACCAGACCGCTTCGAAGGCTCCGGCCTCTGCCTGGTCTCGCAGCGCGTCGAGGCCGGGCCGATCCAGTCGGGCGCCCGAATAGCCGTCGTCGCAGAACTCGGCCACCAGCTCGTCGCCATCGGCGGCGACCCGGGCGCGGAGCACCTCGAGCTGCGAGCCGATCGTGCCCCGGGCTTCTTGGGCCTCGGTCGACACCCGGGCATAGATCGCCACCCTCACCGTCGGCCTCCTTCGCGGCGCGCCGGCGGGGCGAGGGGGACCACGTCGATGAGGTCCGCCACAGCCACCGGCGCGTCGCATTCGGGGCAGTATCCGCCCACGCCGATCCGAGCCATGAAGGCCCCACATTCCTCGCAACGCTGCACCCCGAGTGCCCGGGTGCCGCAGTGGCCACATTCATAGACGGTGACCGGTCGGCGAGCCGGGCCGGGGCCGGGCACCACGACCGGTGCCACCGGGGACTGGTGACGCCGGGCCCACGCCTTTCGCCGGCACCCGTCGCAACAGTAGCGCCGCCGCCCGAACGGCTCGAAGGGCCGCTCGCACACCGGGCAGGGCATCGTCGCGGCCTCGTCGCGTGACGGGTTCTTCTCGGTCACAGGTTCCTTCCTCGTTGGCTGGGCTCGGGACAGCTGCGGTGGCGGGCAACACGGCACGCGCCGACGGCACCACCTGCACCGGGGTGCGGCCCGTTCGCTGTCGTCGCGGCATCGTCGCGTGACGGGGTTTGGCGGGCGGGCACCGCGACCACGGTGCTCAGCATTGCGAGCCCGTCGCACGGTCATGGTCCGAGGTCATACAGACCTCGTCGCCGGCGCCCAGCAACAGCCCATAGCTCGCGGCCAGGGCGTCGAGGCGAGGATCAGCATGGGGTGTCCAGGCAGGCCGGCACGCCCCCGCCAGAACCGCGACGAAGAGGGGCTCTGCGCGGGGACGGGCGATCAGGGCGCTCATGCCGCCCCGGGCGAAACGGAGGGCCAGCGCATCAGTGGGGGGCGTGCTCGCCAGCGCCGCCGCCCGCAACGCCTCGTAGTCGGCCTGGGCACCCTCGCCCGGGGGCCAGAACGCCCTCATGACCGGCGCGCCCGCTCCACGGTGCGACGGTGCAGGCTCACACCGAAGCGTGCCTCGACCTCGGCCGCCAGCTCCGCCCCCGACCGCCCCGGGGGTTCTCCGGCCAAGAACCCCACGATCTCCTCGGTGAGCTTGGTCGGGCCCTTGCGGCCGCGCCGGGCGTCGAGCAGCCCGGCCATCCCACGCTCGGCGAAGGCCGTCTGTACCAGATAGAACTCGGCCCGCGAATAGCCGTGAGCGGCGGCAGATGTCACCACCGTGTCCCCCTCCAACTCCACCGCCCGCAGCATCTCGTACTTGACTTGGACCTTGTCGAGGGCGAAGAAGAACCCCCCACCCGACCCGAACAGTTCCGCGGTGACCGCCTCGGGCCGGGGATGGACCAGCCCCGCCGCCTC
>JAJZJY010000753.1 GCA_021809885.1 Actinomycetes bacterium | reverse complement strand
CCGCGAGGGCCCGGCCGGGGCCGCTCAACCTGGCCCGGCCGGTACCGGGCCGGCCAGGTAGACGAGCCGGCGGCGGCGCTCGGTGTCGACGGGGAGCCATACCGGCCCGGCGGGGCCGGTGCCGCAGGCGGCGGCCAGCTCGGCACTGGCGGTGGCGACGGTGACGTGGTGTGGGCGCTCGGCGAGGACACGGCGGAGGTGGGCTTCTCTGGCGGCGCTTCCCAGCCAGATGCAGACGGGGTGGCGTGGCCCGCCGGCGGCTGCCAGCTCGGTGTAGCCGCAGAGCTTGGCGGCGACCCGGCTGAGGGGCTCGGTGCCGGTGTCGTACTCGACGAAGAAGCCGACCTGGCGGCCGCCCTCTTCCCATACGCCGTGGGCGTCGGGGCGGACGAGCTCGCCGTAGTGCTCGGCGCAGCGCCGCTCGGACCACCACGAGACGAGTGCCGTATCAGCCTGGCTGCGGACCTGGGCGCCGAGGGCGCAGAAGAAGCCGTTCACGCCCAGTAGGTGGGCGAGGCGGGGGCTGGCGGCGAGGCGCAGTGCCCGGCGGCGTAGCTCGGCCGGCCGGGGTGGGTCTGCGCCGCGACCTGCGGCGGCGAGGGCGGCACCCACCGGGCCCAGGGTGTAGTGCCAGGCTTCGGAGCCGACCAGGGCGTGCCAGCGGAACCGGTCGAGGACCCCGAGGCGGGTGAGGCGAAGCAGGCGTCGCTGGGCGACGTCGAGGCCCGGGAAGCAGAGCTGGGCGAGCTGGGTGGTGGTGAGGACCTGGTGCTCGGCGAGGACCGAGACGCAGAACCGGTCGCGCTCGGTGAGCGAGCGGACCACGCCGAGCAGGTCGGCAGAGCCTGACCGGGCGGGACCCGACGGCGATGCGGAGGCGGCGGGGCCGCCGCCACAGCGTGATGAAGCGGGATGATGCGGAGTTGTCCTCTCGAGTCGGGGTCTCATCGCAGCTCGAGGAAACGGCCGCTGACGTGGCGCTCTGTGGCCTCGGGGGTGCCGGTCTCGGTGCCGGTCTCTGAGACGGGGAGCGAGACCGGCACGGAAACCGGCACGGAGACCGGCACAGAGACCGACCCGGCTGTCGTGTCCATCGCCGGGCCGGTCCCGTCGGCGGCCTCGCAAGGATCGGTGTCTTCGTCGGTGTCGGTGTCGGGGGCCCAGCGGCGCGCCAGGCGCTCGGCGTGGCGGGCCTCGCCGTCGCGGCCGCGGCGGCGGGCGACAGCCCGCAGCGCGCCGGTGTGGTCGGTGCCGATGGCGGGGGCCGGCCGGGTGGCGAGGGTGAAGCCGGTGGTGTCGCGCCCGTCGACCACGAGGCGGACCGCCGCCTGGTAGCGGTCGAGGTGGCACAGGTCGGCCTGGGTCAGGTACGGCCCGACGTGGCGGGCGAGTTGGCGGGCGTCGTCGGGGCTGGTGGTGAAGAAGATCTTGTTTCTGGCGTTGGCGGCGACGCCGTCGGCGAGCTCTTTTCCGAGCTGGCCCAGGTGCTGGTGGGCGAGGGTCAAGGCGAGGTGGTAGCCCCTCGCCTCGGCGAGCACGTCGTCCACCGAACCCGGCAGGTGCAAGAAGTTGTGGCATTCGTCCACATAGACCGCGGCGTCGAGGCGGGCGGGCTCGGGTTGGGCGGCCCGGGCCGTGGCGGCCTGCCAGATCCCGGCCAAGAGCAGCGAGCCGACGAGCCGGGTGGTGTCGTCGCCGAGGACGCCCTTGGGGAGCCGGGCGAGCAGGATCCCCCCGTCCAGGACCTTGGCGAGGGAGAAGGTGCTTTGCGCCGAGCCCAAGAGGTCGGCGGCGAAGCGGCGGGTGAGCACCGCCCGGAGCTTGTTCATGACCGGGCCGATGACCTGGGCCTGGCCCGCGTCGGACAGCCCGTCGTAGAAGGACCAGAACCCACCCAGGCCGGCCGGGTCGGTGAGGCCTTTGGTGAGGGTGGCCCGGTAGCGGGGGTTTGCGAGGAGCAGGGGCACGTGGGCGAGGGTGGTGCCCGACCTTCGGGTGAGCGTGAGGCACGCCGAGCGCAGCACGTCTTCAGTGCGCGGCCCCCAGTAGGCGGCATAGAGGCGGTGGAAGACCCCGACGAGGTGGTCGACGACCAGCTCGGGGTCCCGGCCGACCACCTCCAAGACGTTCAAGGCGGCCGGCGCTGCCTGCTCGGCCGGGTCGAGCAGCACCAGGCGGTCGCCGGCCGATTCGGGCAGGCGGGCCAAGATGTCGGTGACGAGGTCGCCCTTGGGGTCCAAGACCACCACGCCGCGCCCGGCCGCCGCGTCGGTGAGGATCAAGTTGACGAGCAGGGTGGACTTGCCCGACCCGGTGGACCCGACGATGTGGGTGTGGTGGCGGGCGTCGGCCACCTTCAGCGCCACGTCTCGGCGTGCCCCGGCGTCGGAGAGCCCGAGCACCTTTGCCCGCTCTCGTCCGGGGTGGTCGGGCGGGAAGAGGCGCAGCGGCGCCGGCCGGCGGTCCTCGTGCCGGAGGGGGTCGGTTTCCCGGCTGGCTACGCCGGTGGCGGTGGCGGTGGCGGGCGTCGGGCTCGTCTTGTGGTGCTGCTCAGTCATGGGCGACCTCGGCGGGCGGGGCGACGTGACGGGCGGGGGCTGCGGGAAGGCCGTAGCCGGCGGGCTCGGCCGGCAGGTGCGCCAGGGCGGCGAGCTCGGGCAGCGAGCACAGGAACCCGGATCGCAGCTGGCGGCAGGCGACGCCTCGGCCACCCCAGGCGAGGCGGCGGGCGACGAGGTGGTTGCGCCCGGCGAACAGGCCGAGG
Organism: Actinomycetes bacterium; assembly: GCA_021809885.1. Taxonomy (GTDB): domain Bacteria; phylum Actinomycetota; class Acidimicrobiia; order Acidimicrobiales; family Palsa-688; genus JAKAQB01. Next base: position 268 of record JAJZJY010000753.1, on the reverse strand, counting down.
CCGGCGGTGATCTCGCGGGCTTTGGCCCTCCGCCACCGCCGGGCCTGGCGTCGGGGGCCGGGTGGGCCAGTGAGGCCATAGCGGACCGCAACCTGCCAGTGCGGCGCGGCGGTGACCTTGGCGGTGATGTCTCGCACGTCAGCCAGGGCGAGCGGGTCAGGCGCCCCGCCGACCCCGGTGATCCCTGGGTGGTGGTGGACCAGGTCGAGTGCCCGCCCGGTGCGGGTGGTCGGCTGGCCGCGGCGGCGGGCCCAGGCGGCTCTGTGGG
>JAJZJY010000752.1 GCA_021809885.1 Actinomycetes bacterium | reverse complement strand
GCTACGCGCTGACCGCCCGGGGCGAGGCGCTGCGCCCGGCCCTCGAGGCGCTCGAGCGCTGGGGCCGAGAGCACCTCGTGAGCACCTCGTGAGCAGCTGCACACCCCCGTCACGCCAGGTCCGCTCGCGGGAACGGTCCGCGCGCCACATGCAGTAGTCGGGGCATGGACGAGGGCGGCGCCAGGTGGCGAAGCCGCAGATCGTCGTGGAGTGACGGTCCGCCGGTGCAGGGCGTCACCCACACTCGGTGGCTGCTGCGCTCACGGGTCCGCCTCGCGTCCGGAGACCTGAACCCACCCAGCCACCCAGCCGCTCAGCCGCTGGCGGGGCCCAACCGCTGCATGTCGGCCAGCAGTCCGTACGCCGACACCGCGAACCACAGGCCAGCCAGGTCAGCCGTCTCCGAGACATGCTTCCCGGTCAGCCTCTCCACCCGCGAGATGCGGTAGACGACGGTCTGGCGGTGCACGTGCAGCTCCTCCGCCGCGCGGATCCACGACCGTCCGCACGTCAGGAACGTCCGCAGGGTCTCGAGCAGCTCCGCCCCGTGCTGCCGGTCGTAGTCCAGGACGGGTCCGAGGATGCCACCGACGACCGCCCGCGCTTCCGCCTCGTCGCGGACCACCGGGAGGTGGCCCAGCTCGCCATACGCTGCGATGCCGCCGCGCTGCGGAGCGACGCCTGAGGCGAACAGCGCCTCTCGTGCAGCTTCGGGGACCCTCACCGCAGTCGCGACCGGAGCACTGATCCCCACGACCGCGCCGGCAGGAAGGTGGTCGAGCAGGACCCTGGGGCCCACAGACGCGGCATCTGCACCGCTCATCAGCGCCCAGGACACGTCGGCGCGCTGCGCCAGGATGTGCGCGACGCCCGAACGGCGCAATGCGTGGGCCACCCTGCGGGGCGCCGTCACGAGCTCCCCACGGCCGACCAGCAGCCGGCACTTCGTGAGCGAGAGCCCTTGGCGATGAAGACCGGCCTCGGCGGCCGCCGCCCCGATCGTCGCGTCGAGGAGCTGGCCGAGCAAAGCTGCCCCCTCCTGCACCTCGGCGGCGTCGCGCAGCGCCTGGTGACCGAGCACCACCGCGACGGCCGTGGCGGCATGGTGGAGAAGCGAGGCGTCGAATGTCCTGCGGTCCGAGCGCTGACCCACGAGCACCGTGGGATCCTCGAAGGGCACCTCCACCATCACCGCGCTCCTCCGCCCGAGGTCGGGAAGCCGGAGCACCGCCGGCAATTGCCGGTCGCGAGCACGAAGGCTCGCTCGGATCTGTTCGGCGAGACGGTCGTCCGGTGGCCTCGTGCCGCGCAGGGCAGGGAAGAGCTCGGCCGCGTCGAGCACGTAGAGCCGGTGGCCGAGCTCGGCCTCGAGCTTGCGGACGAACGATGCAGGCGACGGTGTGCGCAGCGCGTCCCGGATCACTGCGTAGATTCGCTCTGCCCGCGCCATCCTGCGAGCCTCGTCCTCCATCGACGCGTCGGCGACCGCGCGGCTCACGGCGAGAAAGCTGATCGAGTAGGGGACCTCGAGGACCGGCAGGCCGAGGGTCCCTGCTTCGTCGCGCGCCCTCCTGGTGAGGGCTGGCGTCCGCGGGTCCGAACCGATCAGGAGCCCAGCTGCCGCGGCAGCTGCGAGCTTGCGGAGAAACGCGACCTGGCCGTCGGCGCTCCGCGGCATGGTCCTGCCGTTCTTCATGAGGAGCTCGCCGCCTGCGATCCAGTCCCAGGGCGCCGCCAGATCGGACGAGTGGGCCCAGGTCACGTGACGCTCGAGCCCGCTCGGGCCGGCAAGGAGGCTCATCCGCAGGTGGGGGAGACCGAGGAGCTCGCCGACCTGCATCGTCATCGGCCCCCGACTGCGTGGCTCCGGCCCCTGTCGCCGGCTCTTCGCGATGAGCCGTGGGGCGGTGCCGACCGGTGGTGCCTAGGTTCCCCTGAACTTGGATCATCGTCTACATATCGCGTAGACATTCTGTCAATCGTAGACTGTACGGTCGAAGGGCTCTTCCGTAGGATGCTGGCAAGTCGACAGCGCCCTCGCGGGACCGGGGTGAGCGGACCTGTCACGGTGGCATCGAGCACGGGGGGTTGAGATGGCGACCGAGATCTACGAAGGCAGTCGGCCGACCCATGAGGGCCATGCCGCTGTGGAGATGCACGGGATGGCGCCCATCCCGCTCTCCAACCGCTACGGGCGCCTTCATCGCGTGTTCACGGTGTGGTTCACGCCCAACCTGGTTCCCGCCGGGTTCTTCATCGGCACGCTGGCGACGGCCAGCTTCGTGGGCGTGGGGTTCGCATGGGGCGTCGTGGCGATCGTGGTCGGGACCCTCGTCGGGGGGCTGCTGGTGTCGGTGCTCGGGACCTACGGCCCCCGCACCGGTTCCGGTCAGCTGCCGCTCGCCCGGCTCTCCTTCGGGAAGTCCGTGGTGCTGCCTGGTCTGCTCCAGTGGCTCTCCACGATCGCCTGGGACGCGATCAACGCGATCTTCGGGGCGGAGGCCATCCACATCCTCGTCCACGTCCCGTTCTGGTTGGGCCTGCTCATCGTCCTCGTGATGCAGGGGCTCCTCGGGCTCTTCGGCTACGAGGTGATGCACACGTTCCAGAAGTGGATGTCGCTCGTGCTCGGCGCGATGTTCGTGGCGGTCACCGTGAAGGTCGTCTCGGTCGGCAACTTCCACGCGGCGTCGACGGCGCACGGTGGAGACCTCGTCGGGGGCTTCGTCCTGATGGCGACGCTCGCCGCGAGCTTCGTCGTCTCGTGGGGCGCATATGCGTCGGACTACAGCAGGTACATGGAACCCGGCACGTCCCGCCTCTCCATCTTCGTCCTCACCCTCGCCGGCGTCTCGCTGTCGTCGATCTGGGTCGAGATCCTTGGGCTGGCCGCCGCTTCGGCGGTCGTGCAGGACACCTCGGCCGGCATCCAGCACCTCATGGGCGGGGGCGTGCTGGGCGGGCTCGCTCTGGTCGCCATCTGGATCGGCACGGTGTCAGTGAACGCGATGAACGACTACTCGGGCTCGCTCGCCCTCCAG
>JAJZJY010000751.1 GCA_021809885.1 Actinomycetes bacterium | reverse complement strand
ATGCTGATGGTGTCCAAGCCATCGAGCAGGAGGAGCCCCTACACATGTTGTCAGTGGGAGAAGACGTGGAAGCACATGCACTACGCAAGCGGGGATGGTGTCAACGGTCACGACGATTTCCCCACTGGCGGCCACGAGAAGTCCCCGCGGACGGCCACTGGATCTCCCCGGTGGCGGCCTCGGGAACTCCCCGCGGACGGCCGTGGTTCTTCCCCGGGCTAGCTCTCCAGGGGCACCACTCCCTTCCCGGCACGGGCGTCGGCTAAGCGCAGCGACTCCCCGTCTGTGAGGATCACGTGGGCGTGGTGCAAGAGCCGGTCGACCAGGGCAGAGGCGACGGTTTTGTCCATGAGCTGGTCAAAGCCGGAGGGGTGGAGGTTGGTGGACAGGGCTAGCGAGCGTCGTTCGTAGGCGGCGTCGACCAGCCGGTAGAGCCCCTCGGCGGCGTCGGCCGAGATGGGCAGCAGGCCGATGTCATCGATCAGCGTCAACGACTTGCTCGCCAGGGCGACGAAGGCTTTGGACACAGTGTCGTCGACGCGGTGACGGCGCACGAGGGTGCCCAGGTCCTCGACTGAGAACCACGCCACCGACAGGCCCTGGTCGACGCCGTGATGGCCGATCGCTTCGAGCAGATGGGACTTGCCCGTGCCCTGGGGGCCGGCGACCACGAGGTTCTCGGCTCTTGTCACCCACTCCAAGGACCGCAGGGCCCGCTGGGTGGCAGCTGGTACCGACGAGCGCGATTCGATCCAGGATCCGAAGGTCTTGCCGGCTGGGAAGTGCGCACGGCGCCGGCGGGACTCGATGCCCGAGCGGTCGCGTCCTTCTGTCTCGGCGGTGAGCAGGACCCGCAGCACCTCGCCAGGATCCCAACGCTGGGCCCGGGCGGTGAGGATCACCTCTGGGGCCTGCTCGCGCAGATACTTGAGCCGCAGCCGCCGGCACAGGCCGACCACCTCGTCGAGGGCCGCCCCGTCTGCGATGGTGGGCGCGGGGCTCATCGCACGGCCTCGATGGCGTTGTCGAAGCCGAGCGAGCTGGCCAGGCGGTCAGCCATCATGAGCGCGTCGAAGCGCAGGCTCGATGCGTCGTAGCGGCAGCTGCCGGTGTGAGCCCACAAGGCGGTGTTGAGGCGGTCGGCCTGGCCGGTGCACAACCCGGCGACGAAGACCAGCAGATCGACGACGGCCAGGGTCTCGTCGCGAACCATGGGGGTGCTCATGGCCGGGCCTCCCCCTCGTCGCCGTCGCCGTCATCTGTGTCGCTGTCGCTTGCGCTGTCGCCCAGCGCTGACCACATGGCAGTCCCCGCGGCCAGTGAGTGCTCGGGGGACGCCCCGGGCGCCCTGGCGGCACTGGCGGCGCCATGGACGATGATCGAGCCCAGGTCGCCCTCGGCGAAGCGCCCGACCATGGCCGCGGTCTGAAGCGCCGCGTCGACGGTGCAAGGCCCGTGCAAGGCGGCCAGGGTGACCGCTTCGGCCATGCGGGCCTCGACGCGGCGTACCCCTGTCGCGCACGCTTCGACCAGCCACAGCTTGGCCCCCTCGCCCAGGGACAAGAAGGCCGCCTCGGAGGGGTTGGCCGCCTTGGGCACCCGGTGCAGCGGATCGCGTCCTCGGCGGCCCGGGTAGTGCTCCTCGGCGATCGATGCCTGGCCCGGTCCCACCAGGCGGTGGCGGGCCACCTCGGTGGACCTGCTGCCCTCACCTGAGACGATCACCACCTCAGCCGCCGACGCCCGCACCCATACCTCGCCACCCGCTAGCCGGTCCGGCACCGAGTAGCGAGCTCCACGGAAGCTCACCGTGGCCGACCACGACACGGTGCGCGACTCACCGAACGCCGCCGTGTAAGGGGCGTCGGGGATCGCGTGCAGCGCCTCGCGCTCGACCACCAGCGCCTCGTCGGGCGTCTTTCTGGTCACCGAGTGGACACGGGCGTTCAAGCCGGCTGACACTTCGGCGCACGCCGCCTCGAGCTCGGCGAAGGATCTGTAGTCGTCGCGCAGGTTGTAGCAGGTGGGGACCAGATCGGCCTTGGCCAGCTTGACCGACGACTCCGAACCGCCCTTCGACTCAGGGTCGTAAGGCACGCAGGTGGCGATGGTGATCCCGTAGTAGCGAGATACGTCCACCGCCACCTGGTTCCTGAGCGCGATCCCGGCGATATGGCGGTCGGTCACGGTGCGCTCGTTGTCGGTGAGCACGTAAGTGGGCGCCGAGGCGCCGAGGATCCGAAACGTCTGGTCCAACGCGGCGATCACCGAGGGCAGGGACTTGTCCGCCAGGGGGACGATGACCCGGAAACGGCTCCACGCCAACCAGGCGCAGAACAAGATCGTCGCCAGCCCGTCGATGACCGGCCCGACACCGAAATCGTACTGGAGCCAGGCACCAGGCTCGGTGATCCAGGGCTTGTAGGTGCGGTGACGATCACGCCGATGGGCTGCCTTGAGCGCCGCCACCACCCGGCGGGTGGTCCGAGGCGAACCCTCGTAGCCCATGGCCACCAACTTGTCGTGCACGACGTCCGCGCGCACCCGGCCGCCGGAGTGATCGATCCACTCGACGATCTTGTCCGCGAACGCCTCGGCCACCTTCGAGCGCAGGGCCGGCTCCTCGGCGAGCTCGGCGCCTACCGCCCGGGCGGCCACCAGCCGGGCCACGGTGTGATGGTCGACACCGCTCAACTGGGCAGCTGAGCGGTACGACTTGGTGAGGTCATATGCCTCGAGCACTTCCATTGCTTTCTCCTTGGGCAACATCAGATGTCCCTCCTTGGGTCGATGGGGTCGTTGCCAGCGCCCATCGATGCCAGGGAGGGACCCGCAGGTGGTGGACCTCCGGGGAGATCCGTGTCCGTACGCGGGGAGAACTGATGGCCGTCCGCGGGGAACTTTGCGTCCTTCCGCGGGGAACTTCAGCGACCGTCTATGGGGAGTTTCGCGTGGCCGCCGTCAGGATGGTCGGTCTCGGCCATCGCCCGTCACCTGGGACGCGACCGCAAGACGGTGCGTTCGTACCTGGCAGGCCAGAC